>CAJAXK010000302.1 GCA_903946925.1 uncultured Bacteroidales bacterium
AAAATAGAGCTGCTTTTGTCAAACGAAAATTTCAACAATGGCCGCGTGAGTTTTAAAGCAATCAACCCCGAGTTTTTATTGAAATACGGAGGTTAGGGGGTGATGTGGGATGTGCAATGTGGGATGTGCGATGTTGGATGTGGTGCTGAGTGGTTCCAACAATCTGCTTTTACATTAAATAAGCACTAAAACCAAAATATTTTAAAAGACACTTAATACCATTAAAATGAAAAACACCTTTTTTATCGCCATTTTAGCCATTTTATTGGCAAATTGTGCTTCAAAGCCTAAAGAAACCCTTGTAACTATTTCGACCCCGTATGGCGATATTGTAGTGAAACTGTATGACAGTACTGCAAAACACAAGGAAAACTTTATAAAACTTGCCAATACCGGATATTTTAACGGCACTTTATTCCACCGCGTTATCGGTAAATTCATGATACAGGGTGGCGACCCGACTTCCAAAAACGCAAAGCCTGGAGTTTTGTTGGGCGATGGCGATACCAATTATACCATCCCATTCGAATATGTGCCTTCGTACCTTCACAAGCGTGGCGCTTTTGCCGCTGCCCGCGAAAGTGATGATGAAAATCCTTTGAAGGCATCTTCAGCCTCGCAATTTTACATCGTACAGGGAAAAGTTTTTACCAACGACGAACTCAATGCAGTTGAGCTAAAAGTGGAACGCCGCACCAAACAGTACATTATGATGGATTTCATGAAAAGGGAAGGAAAAGAAGAGGAGTTGAAAAGTTTCAGGCAAATGGTCGAAAACCGTGATACAGCCAACATCAGGCTTGTGATAGAAAAATACCGCAATGCAGTGGAAGCCCAATATTTACGTACCAAACCTTTCAGAATTACGGACGAACAACGCCGCGTATATACCACAATTGGTGGCACACCCCATTTGGATGGAGCCTATACCGTTTTTGGCGAAGTAATTAGTGGCATGGAAATTGTTGACAAGATTGCCGCCGTAAAAACTGACACAAACGACAGACCGGTAGAGGATATACGTATGACAGTGAAATTGATAAAAAACTAAAACCCGTTTATACCCGTTCTCCACATCTCCCTTCTCCTTGTCACCTCTCAATCTTTAGGTTCCCCAATAAAATAAATAATCAAAAATAGCGTTAAACCCAAAATCAAATCTAAATCAAATGAAACGTCCACTCTTTTTAACACTAACACTTATTTTCCTTTTTATGATGGAAATTGATGCCCAAAAAATGACCAAAGTCCTCATCAAAACCGATATGGGCGATATTACAGTTGGCTTGTACAACGACACGCCGCTTCACCGCGACAATTTTATTAAACTGGCTAAAGAAGGCTTTTACGATGGTTCCATTTTTCACCGTGTGATAAAAAGTTTTATGATTCAAGGTGGTGGACCTCCAGCCGGAAAACCTGAAACTTCGTACCTTATCCCAGCCGAACTTCTGCCAAACCATATCCACAAAAAAGGCGCTTTGGCAGCAGCCCGTACCAACAACCCTAAAAAAGAATCGAGCGGATCGCAGTTTTACATAGTTCAAGGCAAAGTGGCTACGGAGGCCGAACTTAACCAATTTGATTCGAGGCGTACAGTAAAATACACTGCTGAGCAGCGCAAAGCATATACCACCCTTGGGGGAACACCTTTCCTTGATACCGATTATACAGTTTTTGGCGAAGTACTCAGCGGCTTGGATGTGATTGACAAAATTGCAGCCGTACAAACCGCACCTGGCGACAAACCGCTGAAAGATGTTAAAATGACAATGAAGGTTTTGTAAATATCACTTTTAACAAAACAAAAAGGGGTTCAGGTTTAATAACTTGAACCCCTTTTTACTTTCGGTTTTCTGGCAGATCAGGATTTGAGCCTGTTTATATAACTACAACAAAAAGACCGGAAACTGCCCGAACAGTTTCCGGTCTTTTGATACTATGATGCAAAGTTTATGGGGTTTTTCTCGAAATAAACGAACTTGCATTCTCCCCACAAATACTTATATCCGGGCCATCCACAATTCCATCCCCATTCAGGTCGGTTGCCAAATATCCAGTGCTGAAATAACTGGCCTCGTTGTCAATATCAATCAAATCAAGGGCATCTATTATTGCATCTGCATTTATATCCCCGCTGTATAATCCATAAACCCCGTCGCCTAAATGTTTAAGGTTGTTGCTAAAGGCTTTTGACTGGGCGACTGAAAAATCGTACCAAGTTGCAGTTCCCGCAAAGGAAACAGGTTCGGAACTTACCGTTTCTATACTATTCCTGTGTCTTATGGATATATAATACGAACCTGTCAACACATCGGGCACCAAAATCGTTGCAGTGCCATCGGTATATAAACTTATGTTGTTAGCCGAAAAAAGTATTGAAGCATAATCTGATTGGTCGCGTAATTCCACACTAAATTTATCGGCAATGGTGCCCGGGTATTGGTCGCCCGAGGTGCCCATGGCTTTGTTCATGGTTGATGCCCCGGCGTACAGGCCTTCGATGAATAGTTTCAGGCTCAGCGAATTGCTGCCAGAAGTAGTTCCTTCGACCCGCACATTGTCAATGTACAATTGATTGCCAAAAGCACTTATACCATGGAATTTAATCCTGTTGGTGCCTACCGGAAGGGTAAGTGCCTGAGTGGCCCATTGCGATGCTGTTGGCACAAAAAACCCATCAACAGCACCTCCGGTATTCAATATCCCGGTGTTCCCACCTGGCATTATATTCAATACGTTGTATGTGCTTCCAAAATCGGTAGAATAGAAAATTTGCAACTGGTCCAATTCGTTGAATAAATAGGTCGCATAAGCATAATCAAATTTAAACTGTACAGTGCCAAGGGTACTGATATCAAAAGGAAGCGTCTCGATGCTGCTGTTTTCATAATAGGAAAAAAAGTCTATCATTAATGAGGAAGAACTGGTTCCATAACCACCAGCTTCGGTTGATAACGACCAATGGTTCTGCGGGTTAAAATGGATGGTGTCCCAACAAGCTGGAGGGAATTCAGCTTGTTCAAAACCTTCGGCCCATAGGGTTGTAACAGGATTGCAAGGGGTGGGAAATGATGCCGATGTAACCCAGTTGCTATAGGTTGTTCCACAATTGGTGCGGATATTCACCTGATAGGTACTGTTTTCGGTTAAACCGCTCAATTCGATTGGTTTTGCCGTAAGACCGGAACTCAGAATACCCGAACCTATTGTAAGGGGGGCGATTCCATATTCAAAATCCCAAAGCGATGAACTTCCGGATTGAGACCAGTTTGCAGTAGCTGAGTTAGAAGTGATATTTGAAAACTCAATATTTTGAGGTGGCGGACAAACCGGGCCTTCCTCAACATAAACATCATCAATGATTACTATATCCTCAAAGGAATTCCCACCATTGCGATCAACCACAAACCTGAAGCGAACGGGGCCAGAAACCGGGTACTCATTCAGATAAACAAATACTTCTTCCCAACCTCCTGCCCTGTTTTGGATGGTACGGTTAAAAACAGAGTTGTGCCATGCTGAACCGTCCCAATAATCAACGTGTATGGTCTGGTTGCTTGTAGTTGAAATATGTTCATTGTTATAGATAAAAAACCGAAGTTGTACATTGGTAAGCGCTGCAACATCAATAAATGGCGAAAGGAGTGAAATGTCAGTGTAACTCGAATCGTTCGAGCTACCAAAAACTGTGGCCATATTTGTCCCGCCGCCTGTTGTGTGGTCAGTAACGGCATTATTATTAAAGTAGTAATCAGGGTTGAAATACCATTTTTCCGGACCCGAAAGCTGCCAACATGCCGGAACAGTGGAGTTTGTAAAATGTTCTTCAATTGGTGCCGTTACAGGATCGCACAATGTTGTAAAAGTAGCATACTCCGACCAGTTACTGAAAATCCCCGATCCACAATCGCGCCGAACATAAACATCATAAGTTGTGGAGCCTGAAAGTCCGTTTAAGGTAACCGAATTGGTAGTTAAACCGCTTAATGTAGTTCCAGTGCCTAAAACAAATCCGACAGTGCCATATTCAACTTGCCAGTTGTTTCCACTTCCTTCCCAATTCAACGTTGCAGAATTGTACGAAAATTCAGTTGTAAGTGGTAAAGCTGGATATGCGCAAACAGGTATTTCTTCGAGTATAAAACTATCTAGGTCAACAAAATGACCGGGCGTAGCTGATACAACCCTGAAGCGTATAATCACATTCTGGTTCGACCAGGCTGTAAGGTCAATAATTTTTCCTTTGAACTCAATGGTATTGAAATGGTTCGATGAGTTTATGGAATGTAACAGCAGGTACGATAAACCTCCGTTGTTCGATAGTTCAATGTTGAGGCTATCCCCAGATATAAAATCGGCAAATACATCCGGAAATTCATTGGCATCAACATTGCGGTAATCAAAAAGTAAGCGGCAAGGATTTGCAGTCAAATGGACTATCGGCGCCATCACCGAGGAGGTTTCGCCTGAACTAAGGTTATCGGAAATCCCAATACCATTATGGATCCCATGGTTGTTGTATTGCCTGTAATTCCCTGATTTTGTCCACCCTGAGGGCAAGCCGCTTGTTGCAGTAAACATTTGGTTATATGGCACTTCGCGGAAGGTAACCTGGCTGGCTGTCAATCCGGTATTGGAGTAATAGTTTAGGTTATCATACGACCAAATTTTGTACTGATAGGTGGTAAATGGGGAAAGTCCAGATTGTGCAAAGTTGCCAGCAGCTCCTGAATATATTACAGTTCCGCCTGTTGCCCATATATCGCCTGATGTATAGGCTGTTCCATTTGCAGGTGTACCCGTAATTCCGCCTGTAGAAAATACCACCAAAACATTGTGGTTTTCAGTGTTTTTAGTCCAGTTTAGGTTCATTTGCCTGCTGCCTGCTGCGGTCGCTATGATAGATTTCGGAGCATCAACACTTGCGGTAGCCGAAGAACTGGTCCGGACCGAAAAGTTATTGCTTGCATCTTTTGACCATGCAGCGTAATAGTATTTGGTACCAAAAACAAGCCCTGAATGAAGCAGTGGTGCTGATGATGTTCCGTTATAAAGAAGGGTGCCCCCGGCGAAAGCGTTTCCCGGTGAAGGTGGAGTGCCCGAAGGTGTGGTGAATGTGCCGGTGAGGTTATAAACTACAACAACGTTGTTGACAGGCGATCCGGTAGGGGTAAATGTAATTTTGTTCTCGACCGAATTAACATTGTTTGCCATAAAATTGTTTGGTGGCCTTAGGTTGAAGCCTGTAAAGTTTCCTTCGTCGGCACCTATATCGGTTGAAGTTCCTGAGCCGGAATATCCTGTTTCGCCCCAGCGTTTATCTGCATCAATATCATCGGGAACCGAAGGGGAAACCATTCTCTGCCCACCACTTTCGAGCATAGTTGGAGTAGAAGGCTGTAGGTGAACATCATACGGATTAACCGAGATATTAACAAAAGGTGGGTTTTCGCTGATAGAACCAGCCTCGGCAGGAGCTGCAATATTTTGCACTTCATCAATCGTTTGCAAAAAACCATCTAAACTTGATACCACAATATGCGTTGGCGAAGGTGTGCCTGCATAAAAATTATTGTGCCCGGAAAATGGGCTGTAAACACTTCCAGCTAATGACTCATTTGTCCACAGGGCATAAACAATGCCAGTTCCCACAGGAACACTAAGGTTTACAAGGTTGTTGTTACGGAGTTCTATAAAATCATTGCTTCCCACAAAAGCACAGGCATTCCCAAAATTTAATGCTGTTGAGCTTGTACCATCAAGTACGATTGTATTATAGTAAAACAACAGGCTATCGCTGCCTGAAATATCAGCTCCATAAACACCACTTGCGATTCCTGAAACAGGTGCGTTAAGCCCATAAACCATATTGTTTGAGATACGGACCACTTTTGTTACACTGCTACAATCTATCCCTCGTATGTTTTGGTTTGAACTGGTACCGGTGAAATTGAAAATTTTATTTTTTTCAATAGTAGCATTTCCTCCGACATAGCAATAAACCCCATAAATAGTAGAACCAGCGGTAATATCGTGTATTTGGTTGTTGATAATCTGCCTGTTACCGTTACCAAATAAGGTGTGGGTTGAATAAATACCATATACAGAACCTGCGGAGACAGAAAGATTATAAATCATGTTTCCGCTTATATATTCAGTTCCGGTTGTAGATGCAAGCGAATTATAAATCCCATATATAGTGCCATTGGTGGTTTTGGAAATATTCCTGATTGTATTGTTGAAAATGCGAACACTATCTGCTTCTGCCCCGTTGTAAATGCCAATAATGGAAACAATGGCCGCAGGTGCAAAAACAATATCCTGAATTGTGTTATTGCTGATATTTACAGACCTGTTATCCAGAAGTGTCCCCATGGTGTTGTAAATACCATAAAAAGTCTTGCCATACAGTACATTATTCAGGCTAATGGTATTGTTATAAATAGAAATAGCACCACCACTGGTGGTTTCGATAGCATAATTTAAAGAACCGTTTCCAACACCGGCATTAATTGTTGTATTGGCAATAGTAAGGCTGTCGTGGTAATTAACATTGATTCCCCTTACGCTTAAAGCCCCTTCCCCCAAATTGGTGATCGTAATCGGGCCACTGACTCCAATTTCATATCCTTTATCATAGATTTCAGGGCCATATCCATAATTATTTGAACCCAAAAACTTTATACCATCGTAGCAATCAGTTATTGTAAGGCTATGAAAGTGGTTATAAGCAGAAAGCTGATTTTCATTATACACAATATCAGAGCTTCCAACAAGGTTGTGGTTGCCACCATAAATCCCTGTTGAGGACACATAGGTCCTATCCAAGGACACGGTACAATTCCTAATCGTAACATGCTGGCAACCACTCAAAAGATTTGAACTTTTAAGAAGTCCGTAGCCATATTCCATTTTTTGTTCATCAGTTGTATTTAGCGGGTTTTCGACAAGGTTAATGCCATCAAAAGTGATATAGTCGCAACCTTCGAGCACTATGATCCCATCATAATTGGAATCATCGCCAATACCTGCTGTGATTACCGGGTTACTACCTGACCCTGTTTTCATAAAAACAATTGGGGCCGCTGCACTGCCGGTAGCCGTTATATGGCCTTCAGTTTCCTGGATAAAAGTTTCGGTATAATTGGCAGGAACAAGAAAAGTTACCCCTGTGCTTGTACCATAAGCGTTCAGAGCGGCAATTGCAGCCGAAAGGCTGGTATAAGGGGCTGAACCGATGGTAAAGGTGCCGTTTAACTGCGCATTGGCAGCTATTGAAAGCAGGGTGCAGAATACAATAGGTAAAAGTTTTTTCATTTGTTTGGGTTTTAATGGTATTTGGGTTTATAGGCTCAATTTGATCATGACAAAAAAATGCCATTCGGAACTTTATTCGAAGTGGGAGCGATATGAAGGGAAAGGGGGGAGGCTATCCTAGAGAAATAGTGAAATGCAAGGAGGTTTCAAAAAAGGTAGTTTAAATGGCAGAAAATGAATACAATAAGCCAACTTTTCTTTTTTGAAGTAATTTTAATTTGTATGCATAGTTTTGGGCGTTACTTACGGATGGTTTTTTTTAGGAAATGCTACTGAAAAAAACCAAGTAATTTTTTTCAACAATTAAATTTTCACAATGTTCAATTGGACTATAAAAAATCAAGTTTTTGTGTATCAACGTTGTATGTAAAAATATTAGGTGTTTGAATGGATTATCCGGAAATCTCTCCCAAAATTTTAAAAAGAGCACATTCACTTGCAATGCTCAAATATGTTAATGCGGGTTTATTGTTTTTGTGCGATAAGTAATTGATATCGTCCACAAAATAAGCCTTGAACTGGCTTTCCTAAATATTAGGTACACAGTACGCAAACAAGAAACTTTTCCCGACCTTTGCAAATATTTATTTTTAGGCGAATAGTAAGAATACAAAGCGTATGAAAGAGAAGATCAATCAGTTACTCGAAGAAGTGAAGCAGTTTAATGCCCAAAATGCTGATCAGTTGGAACAGTTTCGAATCCGTTTTTTAGGACGGAAGGGGCTTTTACAGGATTTGTTCGATGCGTTTAAAGAACTTCCGGGCAACGAAAAACGTGAAGTTGGGCAATTGCTTAATGTGCTTAAAAACGAAGCACAGGAAAAAGTTAATGCCCTGAAAGATGTTTTTGAAGCAGAAAATACAGTTGGCATATCCGATGAGGACCTTACCAAACCAGCCGGTTTTCGTGAGCCTGGAACCCGCCATCCGCTTTCCATCGTGCGCAACGAAATGATAAATATCTTTACCCGCCTTGGCTTCACAGTAAACGAAGGCCCTGAAATTGAAGATGACTGGCATAACTTTTCGGCCCTCAATTTTCCGCCCGAACACCCTGCCCGCGATATGCAGGACACGTTTTTTATCGAAAAAGACCCTGATATAGCACTTCGCACACATACTTCCAGCGTACAGATCCGCGTGATGGAAAATACAAAACCACCTATCCGGGCTATTTTCCCAGGACGGGTTTTCCGCAACGAAGCTATTTCGGCCCGTGCGCATTGTTTCTTTCACCAAATCGAAGGTTTGTATATTGACCGCAATGTTTCATTCGCCGACCTCAAACAAACCTTATTGTATTTCTCCCGCGAGATGTTCGCGCCTGATACACAAATCAGGCTCCGTCCTTCGTATTTCCCATTTACAGAGCCATCAGCCGAAATGGATATTTCGTGCAACCTCTGCGGTGGCAAAGGCTGTGGTTTTTGTAAGTATACCGGCTGGGTTGAGATACTTGGTTGCGGAATGGTAGATCCTGCCGTACTCGAAAACTGTGGTATCGACAGCAAAGAATATTCGGGCTATGCTTTTGGTATGGGAATAGAACGAATAACCAACCTTAAATTCCAGGTAAAAGACCTCCGTATGTTCAGCGAAAACGACCTTCGTTTCCTTAAGCAGTTTGAATCGGCGGGTTAGTTGGGAAAGGGGTGATGGGGTGAAAGGGGAGACAAGGAGACGGGGTGACTGCACGAATTCACGACTTGACGACTGCATGACTTCACAACTTGAAGATTTGGGAAATACTGAAAGGTAAATTAATAATTCAATCCTCACACTTCGACTTGTTTCGGCGAAAAGCTCAACAACCAGCGCTCAGTGCATCGCATCCCCAAATTTCCACATCCTCATATCCCCACATCCTCAAATCCTCAAAGCCCCACATTTCCACATTCCCACATTTTCAAATCCCCACATTTTCAAATTATCTGGGTCAATACCTATCTAACCCATTGGAAAACAAAACTATAACCCACCGTATTAAACGCAGCATCTTCAGTGCTTTGCCCAAAGGCATGAAAACGGCATGGTGGCTTATTAAAATTACAATTCCAGTATCGTTTGGCGTAATGCTGCTCGACTATTTTGGTATCCTTTCGTTGATTGCGCTTTACACAGGTTCCATGTTCCTGCATTTTGGTTTGCCGGGAGTTTCTGCGGTGGTGCTGGTAACAAGTATTTTTGCCAGTATTTATTCGGTTGTTGCAGTGCTTTCCATACTCGAACTGCCCATGCGCGAAGGCATTATACTTGCAACCATGTGCCTGGTTTCGCATAATTTTATTGTCGAAACCACCGTAACCACCCGCACAGGCTCTTCAACCATCCGTATGCTTTTGCTCAGACTGGGAGGCAGTTTTGTGGTTGCCTGGATGCTGAACTTGATAATGCCCGGAAGCATTTCGCCCGACACACATACAATCGCCCGTCATCAGCAGGATTTTAGTGAGATGTTAATGTTTTGGTTAAATTCAACAACCCGGGTAATCATAAAAATAATTGTTCTAGTAAATGTCCTTTTAATATTGCAAAGGATAATGGACGAATTTGGCTGGATTACAGCTATCGAAAAACCCCTTTCGCCCTTGATGAAAATTATGGGTTTGCCCCGAAGCACAACGCTGTCGTGGGTTGTAGCCAACCTCATAGGGCTTGCTTATGGTTCGGCAATAATGATCGACGAATCCGAAAAAGACAAAATGAGCCGCGAGGATGCCGATCTGTTGAATCACCACATTTCACTTTCACATTCCCAACTCGAAGACCCTCTGCTTTTTCTCACTTTAGGGTTTACCATACATTGGCTAATTTGGCCACGGCTGATTATTGCTATTGCGGCGGTATGGTTGCGGAAAGCAGAAATCAAATTAGTCTCAGTTTACTTTCCTGAAAAGAAGATTGTCTGATTTTCGGATATCAATATCATAGTTTGTTGCCCATGCAGGCGGTTAAAACCAAGCTAGCAGTTTCGAAAAAAGTCTTCTTCAAAATTATAACTGCATAACATTCAGGCTCATTAAGAACTAAATTTCAATTAAATGCCAGATTGAAAAGAACATTTGTATATATTACTACAATTTATAACTTTGCATCCCATTTATTTCCGAATAACTGTTTCAATCACAATAAATTCACTTTTACAATGAAGGTTTACAAGACAAACGAAGTAAGGAATATTGCGCTTATTGGTGGTGCTAAATCAGGTAAAACCACCACAGCCGAGGCAA
>CAJAXK010000303.1 GCA_903946925.1 uncultured Bacteroidales bacterium
CAACACAAGTGTCGGGGCGACTTTTTTGGTCACACCGACACTTTGCTGTAAAGTCGCCACTAAGTTAAACACCGAAAAGATTCCATTTTAAACCCGGAAATGCTACAAACCTCCTTACATTAGCCTTTCCTACTTGCTTCCTGTTTTACTTCCCGCCTTACTTCGTCGGCATAATTTTTAGGTGTGAGGCCAGTTAGCAGTTTAAAGGCACGATAAAAAGGCACTGCCGAATTGAAGCCTGCCGGGACATACAGTTCCGATAGGTTAAGTTCCTCCTTACGCCTGATTTTGTGTTCAATTATTCTTTTAGCCTCGTCAACCCTATACCGGTTCAGAAAACTGCGGAAATTGTCGCTGTTTTCATTAATGGCCTGATACAAGTATTTTTTATTTGTGCCAAGCACCTTAATCACGGTTTTTAAATTTAATTCGGGGTCGAGGTAGAGTTTCTGTGCTTCGAAGGCTTCCCGTAATTCGGCAAAAAGCATAGCTTGCGAAACATGTGCCGGCTTGGTTTCTTCGTGCAGCCCTTCCAAGTGCAAAATCTTAGCATCCGTCCCAATATCAACATTGTTCGTTTTTTTCCATTCCAAATAAGTAAGGAATTCTGAAGATTGACGGTCGAGGTCTTTCTCCTTTTTGAAAAGTTCGTTGCGGAATTTTCGGGTCTTGAAAATATACAGGAATTGCCCAAACACCAATATCAATATTATAAAAATCACCAATGTTAGTACTTGTATGTTTTGTTTGTTCCGGGATAAATAAAGCTGTTGGTTGGCAATTGTGAGGTTTTTTTCGCGCACTTGAAGGCTTACCATCAGCTCGTTCAATTGCGTTTGTTGCCTTTCGCTCACTTGTTTTTCTTTTTCTTTAACAAAAGATTCCAGAAATGGGAATGCTTTGTCGAAGCGGCCCATGTGCTTGTTTGCCGCACACATCATGCTATCAACTTTCATTTTCAAAACTGGGAAGGGTTGTTCCTTAAGCAAAGCCAGGGCTTTTTCACCATACACAAGTGCTTCGGGATAGTTATTATTATCCAATGCCCCATTGGCAAGGTTGCAATAACCCATGGCTAAAAATTGTTTGTTCCCGATTTTCTCAGCAATGGAATTGGCAAGCAACAAATATTTTTTCTGCAATTTGTAGTCTTTCAACTGAAGGTACAAATCGGCCATAGTGCCATAATTGTATATCAGAAGGTCGTTTTGCTGCATTTTTTTAGCCAATTTAACTGATTTGTTCAAATAATAAAGGCAACTGTCGGTTTGGTTCAGGTTAAGGAAAATAAGGCCAATATTGAATTTGCATAAGCTAAAACTCGAACTGTCATTTATTTTCTGGGTCAATTGATCTGCATTCCTACTATAATGCAGTGCTTCTTCAAACCGCTTATTCTGCGAAAGCAAACTTGAAATGGACACAATAGCGTTCCGGGTGAGTTTTTGATCGCCCGACCTTTCGCCATACAGCATCATCTTTCGGGTAAAATACAAAGCACTGTCTAAGTTGCCAGCATTGTTGTACGAATAGGCTAAAGCTTTCCACGCATCAACGATCAGGCTCGAATCCTTCGACAGTTTTGAAAGCGCAAATGCTTGCCTGGCAAGGAGCAAAGCGGTGTCGATGTTGCGAAGCCGGATTTGGGCAATGCTCAAGCGGCTGCTGTAATAAAGCCTGTGGTCATTATCCAAATTGCTTTTGTTTTTCAGCTTTGTAAGTATTAGCCTCGAAACTTCCATGTACTTTGATTGGTTAAGCAACCGCTCGACCAAGGTATCGGTAACTGGTTTCTTCGTCCCAGCCAGGCAGGAAAAACCAAAATACACACAAATTACCCACACCAAAATGAACCGAAAAATTCGAGGAACCAACATTTCTATCTGAGTTTAAATTTGGTTAAAAATACAGAAATAATCCGAAAATTTCCCTTCTCACACAATTAAGTTCTTTTTTGAAAGAAAAGGTTCTTTTTTGAAAGAAATTTTTCCTTCTCGAAGAAATTAAGTTCGATTTTAAAAGTTTTAAGTTCGATTTTGAAACATAGTCCCGCAAGGTTAGAAACTAAATTTGCATATACCATATCCAATACTAACATGAAGTGCGTACAAATGACATTCAATTTGCTTTTTTAAAGAAATGTTCCCTGTTTTGTGTGCATAAATACTTGCTAAACAATTGATTTAAAATAAATTGTTCTGCAGTCCATCCCACATATATTTTCATCGAAGCTGAAATGTAGCTCCTTCATTAGCGCCCGAAATGAAGCCATGTAAACTATTTTAATCGGATTTTACCTCAGTATCCATCATAGAATCTGTAAACTGGAAAATCAATACATTGGACCCCACCTGGCTAATTTACTAAAGTTAATCTTTCAAACCTTTTTATGAAATAAATATCCATTTTGCTAAATAAAACAAGTTTTTGGTCCCCGAAAAATGAAACCGCTTGGCTTGAACCATAGAAAGCAATGCTCAAATTACTACATAAAAATCCAACCTATGAAAAACAAATTTACCTTACTTCTTACCGTGGTGTTTGCAAGCCTGTTGCTTGTGCAAAGCTTACATGCCATTAACGAAACAAAAACCGTTGGTGTATGCAGAGCCAACTGTACGTCCCTGAAAGCTGCGTTTGACGCGATCAATGCACAGACAATCAAGGGGAACAGCACTTTAAAGGTCAATGTCGGTACAACCGAATCAAACTCAGGAAGCACGTTGTCAAAGAATAACAGTGCCAACGCTAGTACTTACTGCACATCGGTACTGATAAATCCAATGGTTAACGTTAGCACCATCAATAACAGAAATTCTAACGGATTGCCGGCGGTTACGCTGAAAGGGAGAACAAACTCCGGTGGTATTAACAGTGATCCGATAGTCCGTACCGGGGTAATTGGATGGGTAGAAGGCAACCATTATGATGATGCAACGGTATGGGATGTGCTGTCGTTTGCCGGCGACGGGAAAACAGCTTTTGCAGGCGGTTACTATGCATCCACCAACCGGTACAGTGGAGGTGTTTGGTCACCCACAGCCACAACGCCACCCAGTGCACTAATGCAAAACATGGCCATATCCAATGACGGCAGTATTGCCCTGGCTGGTGGAGATTACACCCTGAACATCTATTCATCCGGAGCCTGGGCATCAACACCTATTCCCGGACTTAACAGTTATGTCTGGCCATGTATAGCAGTAGCTGGAGATGGCAGCAAATTGCTCGCAGGTGCCCGTAATGGCAGAATGTATATTTACGATGGCAGCGCGTGGACTGAAACCAGACCTGCAGGGGATGCCAATAAATACTGGATGTCGGCGGATATGTCGGATGACGGCAGCGTGATCATTGCCGCTGTGGGTTGCGGATATCCCACTGTAGCAGGCAGAATATATTATAGCGCGGATGGCGGTTCAACGTGGACAGAGATCCGTCCTGACGGCGATGCAGATCATCAGTGGAACAGCGTATCCGTATCGCATGATGGCAATGTTTTGTTTGCCGTTTACCAGGGCAATAACAATGTTTTCAAATCCGATGACGGAGGCGCCACCTGGACATCAGAAAATCCGAATCCGCCTTATGCAGCCGATATAAACTGGAGAAAAATAGATGCCTCCTACGATGGTAACGAAATAGCTGCAAGCGATTACAACGGCCCGCTGTACTATTATTCAAACGGAGCCTGGTCAAATAACTTTGCACCCATTTCCTGCTGTTCCGGCGATATATCACTCACCTCGGATGGCGAGCGATTGCTGGTTTCCAACAATTCAAGAACCTACATGTCATTTTACAGGGATGCCATTTCGGATATTACGTTTACTTCAGCGATTGCGCACGGAACAGTAACAGAGATTGGCAGCCCGGCTGCTACCCAGCATGGTTTTGTGTGGAGCAGTGCGGTTACAGAACCCACAGTTGCTTTGTCCACCAAAACAGAAGAAGGGTCAATTAGCGGGCCTGGAACTTTTTCAAGCAATATTACCGGTTTAACCATCAATACGCTTTATTACATCAGGGCTTATGCCACAAATGCCAATGGAACGGTTTACGGCGATGTAACCACTTTCAGCACTGGTACTTTTAAATATGTGGATTTATCCAAAACAAGTGGTGCCAACAACGGCACTTCCTGGGCCGATGCCTATCTGGAACTTTACAGTGCATTGAATGCCGCAGGCGAAGGCGACGAAATCTGGGTTGCCGGCGGAACCTATAAGCCCAATTCCGGTGCTGCCGGACGCGATGCTTCATTTGTAATACCAACCGGCGTTAAGGTTTATGGCGGTTTTGCAGGCAATGAAGCCAACCTGGCCGACCGCGACTGGGAAACCAACGTCACCATCCTCAGTGGGGATATTGGAACAACTGGAGATAATACCGACAATGCTTATCATGTGGTCAGATTTACCCATGCAGCCAGTACGACAGCTCTGGATGGATTCACTGTTACAAAAGGTTACGCCAATGGCGGCTCCGACAATACCGACTGGCCGTACAATTCCGGAGGAGGAATTTACAATGACGGATCAGGCTCTGGTAAAAGCAGCAATCCACAGATCGCCAACTGCATCATCAGTTATAATTATTCCGATTACCAGGGTGGGGGCGTACACAACGAAGCCAACGTTGGTGAGATCCCCGAAACAGCCGGTGAGGCCAACCCTGCATTTACCAATTGTACTTTTACCCGGAACACCACCCGTCTGGATGGTGCCGGTGTAAATAATGAAGGCGAATTCGGAGGTGTGAGCTGTCCCTCGTTTTTGAACTGTGCTTTTAGCTACAACATAGCCGGTGATGAGGGAGGAGGCGTTTACAGCGATGCTCAGGAGGGAACCTCCAGCCCTGTTTTCACCGGTTGTGAGCTTCACCATAACTCTGCAGATTTCGGTGGGGCGATGGTGAACGACGGGAATTACGGGACTTCAAGTCCATCTGTAACAGCGTGCTCATTCAACTACAACACAGCCACTACCGATGCCGGAGCTATTTATAATAAGGCAGGTAACGGGGTTACGAACGGAACTTTTGAGAATTGCTCGTTCAACAATAACTTAAACAGCAACGGCAGAGGAAAAGGAGGCGCCATGCTGAACGAAGGATGGCCTGGAGAGAGCAGCCCTGTTATCATCAATTGCAGTTTTACATCAAATTCAGCCGATCGTGGTGGTGCCATCTGCAATTATGGCCGCGACGATTCAGGATATGACGGAATCAGCAGCCCAACAATTTCTAAATGCACCTTCAAAGGAAACAGTGCAACCGGTATCCTTGGTTATGGAGGCGCAATATTTAATTACGGACGTTCGGGTGGTGAAAGCAGCCCGGAAATTATTAATACTTTAATTTCAGGCAATGTAGCCAGTTACGGATCAGCGGTTTACAACAACGATGGAACAGCCATATTCATCAACTGCACCATGAGTGGAAATTACGCTACAAATTCAAATGGCGGTACATTCTATAGTAAAAGGTATTCAAGCAGTTCAGGGTCTCTGCCCGCACCGGAATTGAAAAATTGCATCATCTGGCATAATAACGATGTTTCCATCATCAATGCAAGTAATGGGGGCACACCTTCTCCAGTTGTCCATTATTCCGATATAGAGGGAAGCGGTGGCAGTTCAGGATGGTTATCAACCTTTGGCACTGATGTGGGATATAACCTCGACAATGATCCTGTGTTTGCATCGAAAATCATACTTACCGGTAACCCGACAACGGCAGGTGATATGCGGCTAACCGCAGGTTCTCCTTGTGCCGATCTTGGCCTCGACGACTACATTTCAGAACCTTTTGATATCCGCGGTACAGGTTTTGGCAGGTTTTTGCTGAAAACCGACTATAACCAGGTTGGTCCTGTTGATATGGGTGCTTATGAATACAAAGAAGGAACCGACCCTTTAAGCCCGATGCCAAGCCTGGTTACAACTGCTGTTACTAACATTACCAACTCCGGAGGCGATGCCGGAGGTGAATCAATAGCTGATAATGGTTCGACCATCACTGAAAAAGGGATTGTGTGGGGATTAAGTTCCAACCCTGTTCTTGCCGACAATAAAATTGAATACACCATAACGCCCCCCGATGCCGGTACCGACAACTTTGCGCTTTCGATTACAACCGCCGAAGTCTCCAGCACCATTCACGTAAGGGCTTATGCAACCAATGCCGGTGGTACGGCTTATGGCGAAGATTTGGTTTTCTCAACATTGGCCAATGTGCCTGCTACACCTACGGTTGCCAACCTGAATCCGGGTAAATTAAGTGTTACCGTCAACCCTAACGGCAATCCGGCAGCTACCGGGTATGCCATCCGGGAAACTGGAGGTAATTTTGTTCAGGATGATGGAACCTTAGGAGTTGCAGAAGACTGGAAAACGGCTGCCGACTGGGGATCTAAGGCCATCTCCGGACTGACTGCAGGAACAGAATACACTTTCAGTGTGAAAGCCCGAAATGGCGACCTCGTGGAAACCAATTACAGTGGCCAGGCTTCCGGGACGCCAATTGAAGTTCCGGTAATAAAATGGGTGCCTACAACCAAAATTGCTGATTGGATGTCAATCCGTCCCTCCAATAACTGGTATATGGCCGTTTCAGGTGATGGTTCTACTGTTGTAGCAGCTTGCGGACGATTGAATATTTCTGAAGATGAAGGAACAAACTGGACAGATATGGAACCCATAGGCGATAATGACGGAGGTTGGGGTAAGCCCGCCTTGTCATATTCAGGTGATACAATTTTGGTGGGCTCTTACACACAGGAAGGACGGTTATGGAGATCTTATGACAAGGGATTAACATGGACTGAAATAAGACCTGCTGGTGTGAACAAAAACTACAAGTGGTATGGATTGAGTGTTTCTGGAAACGGTACTTTTATGTATGTCACCAGAGCTTTTGGTTCAGAGCCATGGATTACCTTCAGGTCTGTTGATGCGGGAGTAACCTGGGCTGCCCTTTCGACCAGTATTTTCGCACCCAATGGTTCCGGAACAGGAGGTGTTGCCTTCTCCGAAGATAACAGCATTCAATTTATGGCCGGCGACCGTTTGTATAAATCCACCGATTATGGTGCAACGTGGAGTTTGTCCTACCCTTTGACGGGTTCTAACAGTTATTTTCATCCAAATATTTCTGAGGATGGTAACATTCTCGCGGTCGTGGAGACAAATTACAACAGATACTCGATGTCAACCAATGGTGGGGTTAGTTGGTCGCAGCTCCCTATGTTTGGCGGTTATTCAATCGCGATGTCGAAGAATGCAAAAGTCGTTTTGGAAGCCAACAGGTCAAATCCGATCTATTTTAGCAGGGATTCTGCCACTACGTGGAAAGCAATGTCACCTTCAGGATCGTTTCAATGGAATAATGTAACAATTTCATTTGATGGAAGATATGTGTATTTGGCTGGATATAATGGCAATTGCGATAAAGCAGTTATGGCGGCTTTTGATCCGGTTACAGCTACAACTGCAATAGCAAACGGTAATATTGTATCTCTTAGTGGAACTCCTGCCTTGCTGTCAAGGGGAACCATCTATTATAATTATACAGATACTGACAAGGAATTGGGCAATCCGGGAGTATTGTTTACCACCGAAAGCGGTACCTTTGGAACAGGAACTTATCCTGTTGAAATTACCGGCCTGACTCCAGGCACCCACTACAACGCCCGGGCATATGCAGTAAACTCAGTAGGGGCCGGATACAGCAATCGCACCGATTTCTGGACACTTCCAGAAGTACCTGAAGCACCAACTGTTGATAACCCATCTACAACAAGCTTGGATGTAACGGTAAATGAAAACGGTAATTCCCCAGCTACCGAATATTGCATCAACGAAACCAGTACCTCCAAATTCCTGCAGGCTAGCGGAAGCCTTGGTGTTACCGCAGTTTGGCAAACTGCTGCTTTGTGGGGCACAAAAACAGTTACTAGCCTAACTACCGGAACAACTTATACATTTAAAGTTAAAGCCCGCAATGGCGTAAATGAGGAAACTGCTTATAGCGCCACAGCCTCAGGTACTCCTATTGCCATGCCGGCTGTAAGCACCCAAGTTTCAACTGCTATTACTGCCACCACTGCCACAGGAAACGGGAATATCACCAACACCAATGGCTTCGATGTTACCAACAGGGGCCTGATCCTTTATCCTTATACCAATACGAACAAGGTGATTGGCGATGCTGATGTTACCAACTTTGATGAAACCGAAACATTCGGAACAGGTGAATTTGCCCAGTCTTTTTCGGTATTAGCTGCAAACACCCGCTACAATGCGCGTGCCCATGCTACCAATATCAATGGAACTGCTTATGGTGCAAGGACAGATTTCTGGACACTTGCAATTTCACCTTTGCCGCCATTTGTTGGCAACGCAACTTCTTCTACTTTAGATGTTTCGGTTAAGCCGGATGGCAACCCTGATGCTGTTGTTTTTGCAATTCAAGATTCGGCGAACAACAATTTTGTACAGGCAAATGGAACAAGGGGGGCAACAGCCGTATGGCAGACCCGCGCTGCATGGGCCACCATAACCATTACTGGCCTCGCCACTGGAACCACATACTATTTCCGTGTAAAAGCGCGCAATGATAACAATACTGAAACAGCTTACAGCACTGCAACCGGTGCCAATACCTGCTCAAACCCAACCAGTGGGGGTACCATTGCTTCATCGCAGGCAATATGCAACTCCACAGTGCCCGGGCCAATAACAAGCTCTTCATTACCTGTCAATTACGGTGGTACATTGGAATACAAATGGCAGTTTTCTACTTTTCCCGACAGTACTACTTTTACCGATATTGTCAACACCGATTCCATCGCTTTTATGCCCAAAACCCTCACTGCCACTACATGGTACCGTAGGCTTGCCCGGGTTAGTTGCAAAATTGATTGGATTGGTGCAGCCGAATCGAATGTGGTGAAAATAACCGTTCGCCCCGTTTTCACCGCCGGTGCAATCGAAACTACCGGCGAAACCATCTGCTACAATGGCGATCCTGCTGAAATCGGCGCCTCCACTATTGCAAGCGGTGGTGATGGAAGTATTGCTTACCAGTGGCAAAGTAGCACGGATGCTGCTTTTACCACACCAACTGACATCAATTCAAATACGCCTACCTACGAACCGCCAACCGGACTGACAGAAGCTACCTGGTACCGCCGACAGGCAAAGGATGGAACCTGCAACACAAGTTGGAGTACCTCTACCGGTGCATGGAAAGTTACACCCATCTCGCCAACCCCAATACTCACAGGCAACGAAAATGTAACCCAAAGCCAAGTTGTTACCTACTCAACACAATACAATGCTGGTAACACCTACACCTGGAATGCCAGCCATGGCAACCCCGAACTTTGCTTCCCATACCGAAACTGTCTCACATTAACCTGGGATTTCCCTTGCGGGATCATTAACCCAGGCTATGTTACGGTAACCGAAACCAACCAAATGGGCTGTTCGACAACGGTTACGATGTGGATTACGATTGCGCCGTAAGGGTTTTATGGTAAGATGAACGTAAAAAGTCGGGATTTAGCAGTAGGCTGAATCCCGGCTTTTTTATTTAAGAAGAAGTAGCAAAACCAAAGCGGAAGGCTTATCCTGAAATCCCCAAAGTTTCAAATTGCTCATAACTTTCAAAGAGGGAAAAGCTATTCAATAGGTATTGGGTTAGATTAAAAAAATGAACCAATCTTCAGCCAAATAACATTTGAAAACCTTTAGTCTAAATATTTCATCACTTGAAGGTAATTGAACACAGATGACACAGATCCAACTGAATTGCACTGATTTATGTCTTTATCAGTGTTAATCTGTAACATCAGTGTTATCAGTGTTCTATAAAGTTTGTGAATAAATCAGGCTAAAAAAACAACATTCCCAAATACCTAAAACTTATTCCCAAACCCCATATTTTAAATCCTGCACAGAATAATAATTATTTTCAACAAAATGTTAAAGTCCTTATGTTTTGTCATAACTTCGCTAACTGTTGAGAATATATATATATTGCAACTTAAGAACACTCTCGAAAAGGCCTGAAATACCTGATGAAGCCAACGCCAGTTGGAAAAATGAACTTCCCCTACTCCCAATAAAATAAGAATTGAATTAGAATACGCTTGAGGTCTGATGCTGAAACTATCTGATAAACAACCATAAAACCCTTCATTATGAAAAAAGCTTTTACCCTCCTCGTTTTAATTTTTGCTTTTGGCTGCATGAATGTCTTTGCTGTAGGGCCCAACCTATCGGCAACACCCCTTGCTGATTTTGGGAACGTAATTGTAAACACAACTGCAGGTCCTAATACTTTTACTATCAACGGCTCTTTACTGACTCCAGCCGATGTTACGGTTGCTGCTTTATCGGGTTTTACCTACTGCACTACGGTTGGCGGAACCTACACAACCACATTATCCCTGCCAACCTCACCAGATTTAAAAAGCCCCAAGGGGCCAACTACTTTTTCCCAGATTGTGTATGTCAAGTTTTCACCTCTAGTGGTACAGTCGTATAATGGCAATATTGTTGTTGGTGGTGGCGGGGTAACAACGCCCATAAATGTTCCGGCAACAGGAAGTGGGTATGACCCCTGCACAGGCCCAAGTATCAGCGGCCAATCCACAGCTTCGCAAATACAATGTTTGAACGGTACATTTGCTGCAATTACGGTTTCGGCAACAGGTACTAATTTAGTTTATCAATGGTATAGCAAGACGGATCAAATCACTTCGGGTGGGACCCTTGTTGAACCAAATTCTAACACCTATACCCCATCAGCAGCCGTTTTGGGAACATTATATTATTACTGTGTAGTAAGCGGCGATTGTGGAACACCTCAAACAAGTGCCATATCAGGGGCATTTATTGTTGGTTCGATTGGTGGTGCGGTAACAGGGACTTCGCCGGTTTGTACAGGCAGCAATAGTGGGGAACTTACCCTATCAGGCCATACCGGAACTATTTTAAGATGGCAAAGCACGGTTTCCCCATACAACTCCTGGACCAATATAGTAAATACTGCAACTACCTATACTTCGGGCAATTTAACTGAAAGTACCAGATTCAGGGCGGTGGTAAAATATGGCTCCTGTACAGCTGCAAACTCAGCATATCAACAAATTACAGTGAACCCGCTTTCCGTGGGTGGCAGCATTGCTCCGGTGGCAGAAATCTGTTCAGGATCACAACCTGCAAACTTAGTGCTCACTGGGAAAACCGGTAATGTTGTCCGTTGGGAAAAATCAACCAATATCCTTTTCCCTTCGCCAATTGATGAAATTGCGAGTACAGCAACCACTTTAACCAGTGCAACTATCGGGCAACTTACCACAACTACTTATTTCCGTGCTGTTGTAAAAAGTGGGGCTTGCGCCGAAACCAATTCGGATCCAGTACTAATTACAGTCAGCACCCCAACTGTTGCAGGTTCCGTTACCGGGCCATCAGCCTGGGTTTGTTCGGGCAGTAGCAGCGGTGAGCTTACCCTTTCGGGACAAACAGGTGGAGTTGTAAAATGGCAAAGCGCAGTTCAGGTAGCAAGTGTATGGACCTGGAGCGATATTGTAAATACCGCGACAACCTACACTTCTGACCCCTTGACTGAAAATACAAGATTCAGGGCAGTAGTGAAAAGCGGTGCCTGCCCGGAGGCTAATTCAAGTTTCAAGCCGATAACTGCAAGGGCCAATCCAACTTTTACAGATGGGTCGGTAAGCACACCAAATTGCTATGGCGCCGATGTGAATTTTACAGGCAACGGCTTATTGCCAAATATAAACAACACCTTCAACTATACTGTTACTATTGGCGCAACTGTGGTAAATGGCAGTAAAAACGCTGTTTCAGATGCATTAGGGGTTGCAACCTATTCCGAAACTGGATTAGGCGAAGGCACTTATAGCTTCAAGCTTAATACAATTATAGTTGCAGGTTGTTCAACAACCATCCCCGATCCAGCAGTTGAATTTGTTGTCAGCCCGCAGCTTTTGGCAGGTGTCAATGGCACCGTTACCGATTTGGCATGTTTTGGCGACAATACCGGATCTATCGATATTTCAGTTTCAGGCGGCACTCCTGGCTATTCCTATTCTTGGTCAACCGTTCCGGAACAAACTGCCGCAATGGCTACAGGGCTTACAACTGGCACTTATACCGTAACCATTACTGATGCCAACAGTTGTACAACCACAGCCTCGGCCAGTATAACCCAACCTTTGGCCGCGCTTTCGGCAACAGCAGGAATCCTTGCAAATGTAAGTTGCTACAATGGCAGTGATGGCTCCGTGGATGTATCGGTAACGGGCGGTACAACTGTTTACGGGTATGAGTGGTCAACAGATCCGGTTCAAATTCTTTCCACAGCAACCGGATTAAGTACAGGGACATATATGGTTACGGTTACGGATGGTAATGGCTGCACAGCTACCGCATCAGTTAACCTCACCAATCCGCCAAGCGCTGTTGGAGGTGTTGTAAGTGGAGGTGCCTCTGTTTGTTCAGGTATCAACAGCACGCTTTTAACATTAAGCGGGCATTCGGGTACAATAGTGAAGTGGCAGTATCAAGAGGTGCCTTCTGGCAAAACACCTTCTCTCTGGACCGATATACCAAGTACCACCAATATAAATTATACGGCAACCAATTTAACCAAAACAACCCAATATCGTGCTGTGTTGCAAATTGGGACTTGCCCAGAAGAATATTCAACACCAGCTACGGTTACAGTAAGTGCTGATACCAGGCATTATGTTACTGTTTCGGGGGCAGGCACCAAAGATGGCAGCAGTTGGGGCAATGCTTTCGATGCAAGCCAACTGCAATCAGCCATATCATTTTGCACCAACGAAGTATGGGTAGCGGCAGGCACTTATAAACCTACAACCGAAGTTGGAGGAACAGGCGAAAGGTTTAAAACCTTCCAGATGAAAAATGGCGTGGCAATATATGGTGGCTTTGCAGGAACGGAAGGCAATTTGAATGAGAGGGTTATTGAGGCAAACACAACTATTTTAAGCGGCGACATTGGCAGTCCAAACGATAATTCCGATAATTCGTACCACATTTTTTATCACCCTGATGGCTTAGGATTAACAAATTCTGCTGTTCTTGACGGATTTACAATAACTGGTGGGAATGCAAACACCGCTGCTCCAAATAACAACGGCGGAGGAATGTATAATAACAACAACAACCCCATTTTGAAAAACTGCACCTTTATTGCAAATACAGCAAACAATGGTGGTGCA
Source organism: uncultured Bacteroidales bacterium (assembly GCA_903946925.1). Taxonomy (GTDB): domain Bacteria; phylum Bacteroidota; class Bacteroidia; order Bacteroidales; family UBA4417; genus UBA4417. Next base: position 13,283 of record CAJAXK010000303.1, read on the forward strand.
ATGTTTAATATGGGTACCAGCAATGTGGCACTGATTAATTGCGAAATAAAAAGCAACCAGGCCACCGAATCAGCAGGAGGGGGTTTCTGGATTCATGATGGTGGCCAGATAACACTTACCAACTGCCTGGTTTACAATAACACATCCCCCACTTATGGTGGAGGGATGATTATCCTTCCGGGTGTTACCGGAACGCTGATAAATTGTACCTTTTCCAAAAACGCTTCTGGATTGGGCGGAGGGCTTTATAACTCAGGTGGGATTTATACTATCAATAACTCAATTTTATGGGGTAATACTTCCACACAATGGGGGAACCAGATTGAAACCACTGCCGGCATTTCGACCACTTTGAACAATTCGTGCTTTGCCAACGTTTATGGCCCCGATACCTGGGATGTGGAAGGCCCAATTGTAAACAATTCATCCATAAGCCTTAATCCAGGGTTTATTAACCCAGGTGCTGACGATTTCCGTATCCAGGGCAATTCGCCATGCTCCAATCAAGGCAATAATGCATACAACGCCGAGGCAACCGATATCCGTGGTGAAGCACGTATCCAAAACACCACTATTGACATTGGTGCCTATGAATGGACTTCGGGCAGCGACCCAGCAACAGGTAATGTTTTTGTAAAATATGATGCCACGGGCAACAATGATGGATCGGATTGGACAAATGCCTACACTTCTTTGCAATCAGCATTGGGAGGTTCGTTGTATGGTGGCGATAAGGTTTGGGTGGCAAAAGGCAGCTATTACCCCAGTTCGGTAAATGGTTTGAATCCAGGCAATGATAGACTAAAACATTTCCGCATGGTTGAAGGGGTTTCGATAGTTGGAAGCCTGGCAGGCAACGAGGATGTTACCACTTATGATTTGAGCTTAAGGGATTTTAATACGAACAAGACCAGACTTCGTGGCGACATTGGAACAATTGGTGATTCGACAGACAACTGTTACCATATCTTTTATCATCCTGATGGGCTGGCATTAAGCAGCCAGGCTGTATTGGATGGTTTCGAAATGACAGAGGCTGTTGCCAACGGCGACAACGATTTGAAAGATGGGGGCGGTATGTTCAACACAAATAACAGCCCTACAATCCGCAACTGCGCATTTGTAAAAAATTCAGCTTCCGATAGGGGCGGCGCAGTATATAATTCCAATAGCCAACCTACTTTTACAAGGGTGATGTTCGAACGCAATTATGCCAATGCCGATGGTGGGGCTATATTTGACAACGAAAGCAGCAGCCCAATATTTACATCCTGTGGCTTTACACTAAACAAAGCACAATACAGCGGCGGTGCCGTTTATGCCAAAGACAACTCACATCCCCAATATATAAACTGCTTGTTGGCTTACAACTCAAGTACTTATGGTGGGGCTTCACTTTGCCAATCATCAACCACGTTTATCAACAGCACAATCTCGAAAAATTATGCTTATCAAGGTGGTGGTATTTCGAACGAAAGCGACGCTGCGTTGAAAAACTGCATAATTTGGGGCAATGATGGTTTTGATGGGAAGCAGATGTTCATAAAATCGGGCACCACAACCCAGATTGACCATTCGGATTATTCAAATGCAACAGGCGAAAATTCCATCGCTGGCAGCATTACAGGAAGCGGGAACATTTACCTCAACCCATCGTTTGAAAACATGGAAACTGGTAAGTTCAATATTGGTGGTAATTCCCCATGCGCCGATGCAGGAAACAACACTTACTGCACCGAGCTTTTCGATATCCGTGGTACAGGTTTCGACAGGAAACTTGATAAAATTTCAGGCCTGCCCGGAGGAACCATTGATATGGGTGCATACGAATACAAATTGAACGTAGATCCAAATATAGGCTGTGTAAACCCAAGCCTTGGGGGTGTTATTGCATCAAACCAGCAATCATGTAGCGCGTTCGATCCTGCACTTATTACCAGCACATCACTACCAACAGGCGAAAACGGAACATTGCAATACAAATGGCAAAGTTCAACCGATAGCCTTTCCTATACCGACTTAACAACTGGCACTTACTCTTCAACTACTTATGATCCAGGCTCAATTTCATCAACAACTTGGTATAAACGATTGGCAAAAGTGAGTTGTTTGGGTGGCTGGGGAGAATCGGTCAGTTCAAATACGGTTAAAATGGCAGTCAACGCACCTCCAACAGCAATTATTGCCAATACAATAGATGTGCTGTGTTATGGCAGCAATACAGGATCCATTGAAGTTTCGGTTTCGGGTGGTGCCACAGCTTATAACTATGTTTGGTCAACAAATCCGGCGCAGACAGCCTCCGTTGCAAATTCGCTCAGTTCGGGAACCTATACAGTTACCGTTTCGGATGCAAATAATTGCTCAGCAACAGCTTCCTCAACCCTTTCACAACCCTTGACGGCTTTAACAGCAACCGCTTCGGTTGTTAGCAACGTTAGTATTTACGAAGGCTCCGATGGTTCGGTAACTGTTTCGTCAGGAGGTGGCACAACAGCTTATTCCTACAAATGGTCAACAACCCCCGAACAAACCACACAGGCAGCTACCGGTTTAACCGTTGGCGCCTATTGGGTTACAGTTACGGATGCAAATTCATGTTCAGCCACTTCGAGCATTGCTATAACCCAACCAATCCCTCCAGCAGAACCCGTTGTTGATGTTACCATTACGACAGTTGGCAGCAACCTGGTGGAGTTAGACTGGACAAGGGGGAATGGCGATGGATGCACTGTGTTTATGTTTCAAGGCAATTCGGGTACTGCACCACCTACCAACAATGTTTCGTACCCTGCCAATACCGTTTTTGGCACTTCCGGCTCACAGGTTGGAACATCTGGCTGGTATTGTGTTTACGATGGCACAGGAACCAACGTTACCGTTACAGGCCTTGCCCCCTTAACCGATTACAGGGTACACATCTGCGAATACAAATTAGGGTCAAAAACCTATAATACCGGAACTTCGCCAACAAACCCAGCCAATTATACTACTTACGGTACACTTTTGGCGGCCATAACGGTTGGCGAAAATGTTAGCTGCAATGGGTTGAGCGATGGTACTGCCACAGTTTCGGCATCGGGAGGCAACCCAAGTTATGAATATTTGTGGTCAACGGTTCCGGCACAAACAGCGCAAACTGCAACAGGTTTATCGGCTGGTACTTACAGTGTTACCGTTACCGATGGCGTTTCGGCAACCATTACTTCCAGCATTGCGGTTTCACAGCCCGATATGCTCGAAGCCTCTGCAAGTGTTTCGAAGGCAGTTACCTGTTATCAGGGATCAGATGGGGAAATTACGGTAAGTGTTGGCGGGGGAACAACAACATATTCCTACGCATGGTCAACCTCGCCAGTACAATCGGCGGTTACCGCAACCGGCCTTTCGGTTGGTACCTATTCTGTTACCGTTACCGATGCCAATGGCTGCACGGCTGCTTCCTCAGCATCCATAACACAGCCCATACAATGGTGGCCGGAGCTTACAGGGCCTACTCCGGTTTGCCAAAATTCCACAGACAACGTTTATACCACTGATCTGGGTATGACGGATTATATTTGGCTTGTTTCGGCAGGAGGAATCATTACTTCCGGCGGGACGGGCACGGATAATACCGTAACCATTACCTGGACCGGTTTCGGGCCACAAACGGTAAGCGTGAACTACACAAGCCCGGCAGGCTGCCAGGCGGTTGCACCGAAAGTGAAAAATGTGTTTGTAAATATTGCCCCAACGCCTGTAATTACGGGCGAAGACAATGTTACACAGAGCCAGGTTGAAACTTACTCAACACCTTTAAACCCAGGAAACACCTATTCCTGGAATGCCAGCCACGGCAACCCCGAACTTTGTTTCCCATACCGTAATTGCTTGACTTTGACCTGGAATTTCCCTTGTGGGATCGTTAATCCTGGTTACGTTAGGGTTACAGAAACAAATACATCAACCGGTTGCTCCACAACGGTTACGAAGTGGATAACTATTGCGCCGTAAAGGGTTTTAGTTTAATTTGAAAGTAAAAAGTCGGGGTTTGGCAGTAAGCAAAACCCCGACTTTTTTTATCCTCAAGTAGAGGCGAGCAAAACCAAACCGAAAGCCAGTTCCCCACATCCCCACATCTATACATTCACGCATTATCGAATTATTGCTTTAGCCCATTATCGCATTACCCCATTATCGTATTACTACATCTTCAAATTCTCACATCCCCACATCCCCACATTTTCAAATTATCGCATTTTCAAATTATCGCATTATCGCATTCTCACATTACCACATTATCGTATTACTACATCTTCAAATTCTCACATCCCCACATCCCCACATTTTCAAATTATCGCATTTTCAAATTATCGCATTATCGCATTCTCACATTACCACATTCTCGCATTACTACATCTTCAAATTCTCACATCCCCACATCCCCACATTTTCAAATTCTCACATTTTCAAATTATCGCATTACCGCATTATCACATTATGGCATTACCTCATCTTCAAATTCTCACATCCCCACATCCCCACATTTTCAAATTATCGCATTATCACATTATCGCATTATCACATTATCGCATTAACTCACTTCGAAAACCTCCCAATCAATTCGGTTGCAATGGCACGGGATTCATTATCAGAAGCTTCGTAATCGCTGAGGCTCGGGTTGCTCACAAAGCTGCTTTTGCCCATGCATTGCTCAATAAGTTCGGGAATTTGCAGAAATGTGATTTCCTCGCGTAAAAAAGCGTGTACGGCCACTTCGTCGGCGGCATTCATTATACAAGGCATATTGCCGCCAAGCCTGATTGCTTCATACGCCAAGTTCAGGCATTTAAAATTCTCTTTATCAGGCTTTTCAAAGGTAAATTGCTGGCATTGATCGAAACTGAATTTGGGGAACTGCGATGGCAATCGGGTAGGATAGGTAAGCGCATATTGGATTGGCAAGCGCATATCGGGCATCCCTAATTGAGCTTTTATCGAGCCATCGGCAAACTGAACCATCGAATGGATAATGCTTTGAGGGTGTACCACTACTTCTATTTGCGGTATTGCCAAATTAAAAAGCCATTTCGCCTCAATTACTTCCAGGCCTTTGTTCATAAGGCTTGCCGAGTCGATGGTAACTTTGCAGCCCATGTTCCAATTTGGGTGTTTTAATGCCTGGGCTTTGGTAACCTTTAGCAATTCCTCATGCGATTTTCCCCTGAACGGGCCACCCGATGCGGTAAGTATTACTTTTTCGATAGGGTTGTGAAACTCACCTGCAAGGCATTGGAATATGGCCGAGTGTTCCGAATCAACCGGATAAATGTTCACCCCTTTTTCCCTTGCAAGTTTTGTAACCAATTCGCCGGCAACAACTAAGGTTTCCTTATTTGCCAAAGCAATGGTTTTTCCGGCCTCAATTGCCCTGAGAGTGGGTTTCAACCCGCTCCAGCCCACCAAAGCAACCAACACTATATCAATGCTGTCCATTTCAACAATCTGTTCGATGGATTCCGAGCCGCGATACACTTTAATATCATAAGGATCCAGGGCTTCGTACACGCGCTGGTACATGCTTTCTTTGGCAATAACTACAGCATTGGGCATAAACTCCAACGCTTGCCTAATCAGCAAAGGCGCATTGGAATGGGCCGTAAGAACCTCAATATCAAGTTTATCAGGATGCTGTTTCACAACTTCGAGTGCCTGGGTGCCGATGGAACCGGTTGATCCGAGAATAGCTATACGTCTTTTCAAAATTGAGGTTTGGGTTAGTGGATGATTTGTTCAAATAATTTGGCAAGTAAAATAGTTTGCCGTGACACTGAAGCAACTAATTGGCTACTTCGCCAAATATTGTTTGCGGAAGTATAAAAAGCAATACAAGTTCAGGGATTCGCCACTTGGATGACAAGCTTTATAAACCAGTATGCTTGCAAAATTAAAAACGTTATTTGAATATCTGGAATAAATGATTTATTTGTGTTGAATTATGCTAAGGCTTTACTGCAAATGAAGGAGGGGAATTCATTTCTGTTGGGAGGTAAAAGAGGGGAAATAGTGTGTGAGTTAGGCGCAAGATTTATACAGCAAATACACGGTTCTGTATTAGAGAACCCACCAAACATCCAAAACCATTTCCATATAAAGCGATACTCAAAACGGGATAAATTGCCGCATTTAAATTTGATACTTTTACCACGGAGCTTTGTGCCGAGTGGTACACTGAGACTGCCGAAGTGCTTGCTGAAGCAGCACTGAGTTCACGGAAGTACACGGAGTTTATTTCAGTGCTTTACTTATTGTTTACTGTGTTTGCACGAATATTTTCATTGAAAAACTAATGAGGCTTTTTATCCCATTTCCACTATAATTCGATACAAATCGAGAAACGATAAAACAAAGGGTTAAAAAACAATATAGTCTTTCGGGTTTACCGGGATGCCGTTTATCCACAGTTCGAGGTGCAAATGAGGCCCGGTGGATAGTTCACCGGTTTCGCCAATAATGGCCACGGTTTCGCCTGCAAGAACAATATTGCCTTCTTTTTTGAGCAATACCGAATTATGTTTGTAAATGGAAATTACATTTCCAGGATGCTGTATGGCAATCACATACCCGGTTTCGACCGTCCAACCCGAAAAAATAACCGTTCCATCCTGAACCGACTTAATTACTTCGTCGCGGGCAGCAACAACATCAATCCCAAAATGCTTCCGTAAGGGGTTAAACTCATTAGTAACCATCCCTTTAATTGGCGAGAAAAACGTAAGGTTTCGCATTGTGGAACCTTGGCCGCTTGTTTTGTCTGATTTAAAAAGCTTGTATTTGTTTGCATTTTCGTATTCCGACCTTAGAATTGAATCCTCTGGCGAACGTTTATCTTTTATATTCTGATAATTGCGCGTTTTACTTGTATCCACTGGTGTCATTTCACGTTCGTTAGGCAGTTCGCCACCAAGAACCTTTTTTAGGTCTTCGAGGTAGCGTTCCTGCGTGCGCATGGCAAAAGCGACCGAATCCGAACGCAATTGAAGTTCGTATATGCGCCGTTGCAAGGTAACATCGGTGTAGCCGGGGATGTATTCTTTAAGAGGCGTAAAAGCAATGATATAAGTGGTAATAAAAACAAGGATAATGGAGAGCAAACCAATGGCAACAAACACGTTAAGCCGCGAAAGTTTAAACGAAATCCGTTCTTCGAGGGTTTCCTCGTTCAAAAGCACAAGCCTGTACTGGTCGCGAATGCGGCGCAGCAAAAGCTTCCAGATTTTCTTTCTTTCGGTTTTAAAGTCCATATTTTTATGAAACGAAGCGGAATTATTTTGCAAACCTACCGAAAATAAAAAAAATCGGCGCAAAACCTTTGAATATTATTTCATAAAAGTACATAAAAATTACCATAACGCCACCACCTGCTTACAAAAGCCCACCGCAAACCCACATCAAAAGGGCAAGCAACCGAATTAAATACCAACAAAGCACTACTTTTGGCTGGAAATCGGAAAAAATGAAATATTTTTGCACTCTTTGAGTTAATAGCTTATCAAAACAACAGCAACCCAGTATCCAAACACGACTTCCGCATTGAAATTAAAAATATTTTCGAGGTTTTTCCTATTTGCTGCAATGCTTTGCGGTATTGTTTTGCTCAATTCGTGCTCGACCAAGAAAAATACATTTACACGGCGGGCTTATCATAACCTTACCACTCATTACAATATTTATTGGAATGGCAACGAGAGCCTGAAAGCTGGCCGTAATGCACTAAAAGAGAGCGCTGTTGATAATTACAATATAATTCTTACCGTTTACAATTTTGGCACCCCCGACGAAGCCCGGAAAACCTATTCGAGCATGGATCGCGCAATTGAAAAAGCTGGGGTTGCCATTCCGCGCCACTCTTTGTATTTCAAAGATAAGGAGTATAACAAATGGATTGACGATTGCTACATGCTTATAGGCAAAGCCCAGTTTTACAAACAGGATTATGCCAACTCCAGGCGCACCATGGAGTATTTGATGAAACAATACGTTGGCACCCATACCGAACTTGAAGCCGCTTTGTGGTACACTTGGACATCGTTGCAACAAAAACGCTACGAAGATGTGGTTTCGCAGATTGAACAACTCGAAGTCCGTTTGTCGAAACAAAAAGTCCCATACAAAATACGACGCGAAATACCACTGCTTTATGCTGATTATTACCTGCTTACAGGCAATTACGAATCAGCAAAAACAAACCTGAAACAGGGCATTGCGCTTGCTTCGGACCGGAAACTGAAAGCAAGGATGTATTTTATACTTGGGCAAATTGCACAAAAGGAGAAGAATTTCGCCGAGGCTACCGAGTATTATACAAAAGTGATAAAAAGCCCTGCACCTTTCGAAATGGTTTTCAATGCACAGATCAACATGGCCAAATCATTCGATATATACACTGGTGATAAAGCCGGCCTCGAAAAACAGTTGAAACGCATGCTTAGGGATGTTAAAAACAAGGAATATTTCGATCAAATTTATTACGCCTTGGCCGAACTTGCCACACTCGACAATAACGATACCCTTGTTATCCATTATCTTAAGCTATCGGTTGCTACAAGCACAAAAAACAATTATCAGAAATCAACTTCCTCGTTGCAGCTTGCCGACAAGTATTTTAATATGCAAAATTACGAAATGGCTGCTCCCTATTACGATACCACTATACAAACACTTCCACTTGAACATCCTGATTATATTGCAATTAACTCTAAAACGCTTACCCTTGCCGAATTAGTTAAAAACCTACGTGTTGTGCAGTACGAGGATAGTTTGCAAAAACTTGCCCGTATGCCCGATGCCGAATTGGCGGCGGTAATTCAAAAAATTATTGATAAAGTTATTGAGGAAGAAGAAAGACAGAAAGAACTGGAAGCCCAGCAGGCAAACGAGGCAAATATGCTCGCCAATGTTCCCAATATGCGTAACGAAAATATGTCGAGTATTGGCGGCGGTGGCTGGTATTTCTATAACCCTTCTGCCATCAGTTTCGGGTTCACCGAATTTATGCGCAAATGGGGCAGGCGGAAATTAGAAGACAACTGGAGGCTTAGTAACAAGCGGGCCGTTATACAGCTTGATGAGGTTATGCTCGACCCTACCATGCCTGCTGATTCTACCAATCCCAAAGCGGCATCAGGGGACAAAAAATCTTCCTCCGATCCGCTTAAGCCCGAAACCTATATTTCGCAATTGCCCAAAAGCCCTGAAGCACTGGCAGCTTCCAACAGACAAATTATAGCCGCTTTGGTAAACCTGGGCTATATTTATAAAGATGGGTTAAAGGATTTTCCACACTCTGTGGAAGCGTTTGAGGAACTTGTTACACGGTACTCGGATATGAAAGAGATTATCCGGATTTACTACCAATTGTACCTCATAGGGAAAGAAATCCCTGACGAAGTTCTGGCGAAAAAATATAGCGATATTATCCTGGAAAACTACAACGAATCGGATTATGCCCAATTAATCAGGGATCCCGATTACAATAAGGAAGTACTGGCCCGCAAAAACAGGGTTTCATCGCTTTATGAGGAAACTTATCAGGCTTATAAACGTGGACAATACAGGATGGTACTGCTTTATAGCAACCAGGCCATTGCCGATTATAAGGACAAAGATATGATTCCCCGGTTTGAATACCTTCGTGCCCTTTCGCTTGCCAAGACTGCCAATGTGGATACCATGGTAGTGGCCCTTAACAAGCTGGTATTAAGCTATCCGGCACATCCAATTACACCATTGGCCAAAGAAATCCTCCTTAAATACGACAAGAGCCTTCCGCCTGCGGCCCAACCAGCAACAGCCGGAAATACAAATCCTGGCGATTTAACAAATCCTACTAAAATCCCTGCACCCGATCCGTTCAGGCAAACAAACGATACTGCCGTCCCAAATATTTATAAACTAAACCTTGATCAAAACCATTTTTATCTCATGATCGTGAATGGCAACACTGTAAATATTAATGCCACCAAAGTAAGGATTTCCGATTTTATATCGAAAAATTTCAACAATGCCAACCTTTCGGTAAATGCAATTGTGCTTGATGGGGGATGGCAGATGATTTCGATCAGTAGTTTCCGGAATAGCCAGGCCGCTATGGATTTTTACCTAACCATAAGCCAGAATGAATATGTGCTCAAGCCTTTGAATAAAAGCGATTTTGAACAGATGGTTATCTCGATGGATAATTATCCGATATTTTACCGTGAGAAGAAATACAACGGCTATTTAAACTTTTTCAAGAAATTTTACCTTCAGTAAATTCAGCTTGGCGGGTCATGATGCCGCATCTGTGTGTGGTTATTGCTCAACTATTTTGCTTAAGGCTGGGCTGTACAATTCTCTGGTTACAACTATGGCATCGCACTGGTTTTTATGTTCTGTTTTTTCTGCTGTTAGGAACTATTTCTTGCTTGTGGCTTTTTTTTCTGGCTCGGAAACTAATTTCAGGAATTGGATGTTGAGTCCGCTCCAATAACCTAAAAATTAAGAACCGCCACTAAGCGGTGTGCTGAGCCTGCCGAAGCAGCACTATGACACAAAGATTCACAAAGCTTTATTATTCAGTGTTATTGACTTAGTGAACATAGCGAAGCGATATCACGAATTCATTTAAAACCTAGCAATTGTGAGTAAACTTATAGGCTTTGTGCCTTTGTGGCTAAAAATGACTTTTCGGAGTGGACTCAATGTTATAAACAACGCAAATTCAATAAAGTAAACCGATGGCAAAAGCACGTGGATCAATTTTTAGGGGAGATTTCGCTTTGGTGTTTTTTGCCAGTTTGCTAATGTTTACAGCATTTTACATATTGTTGCCAACATTGCCTGTTTTCCTGAACAGGGAACTGAAAATAGAAGAAAGTCAGATAGGGCAGGTTTTAGCTATATATACTTTGGCCGCGCTTCTGATAAGGCCTTTTACCGGATACATGATTGACCTGTATGGACGGAAATATTTTTACATTCCCGCTTTTTTGTTTTTTGCCCTCATTTTTGCGTTATATCCTTTTGCTGCTGCTTTTTCAACAATATTAATAGTGCGGTTTTTACATGGACTCTTGTGGGGCGTTACTACTACTACCGGCAGCACGTTGATTGTTGACATTATTCCGCCAAAACGCAGGGGCGAAGGTATTGGCTTGTATGGTTTAGCCATGACCATTCCAATGGCCATAGGCCCGTTTGCTGGTTTGCAACTAACACATAATGGCAATTACACATTTATGTTCCTATTTGCCGGGGTATTGGCCTTTGCAGGTTTTTTGCTTACTTTATTAATTCATTACCCCGAAGTCGCACAGGCATCCAAGAATCCTTTCTCATGGCGTAACCTTTTGGAATCAAGCTCATTGCCTGTTACGTTTAATTTATTGATCATAAATATAAGTTACGGTGGGCTGGTTTCTTTTGTTTCCCTTTATTCAATTAAAACAGGTGTCGGAAATACAGGCTTGTTCTTTATCATGTTTGCCGCAGGGATTACATTGGCACGGATATATATGGGTAAGATTTTTGACCGCCATGGCCCAAAAGTGCTTGCTGTTATTGGTATAGTTTTGTTGGCAATAGGGCATTTGTTGCTTGGGGTTATAATAAACCCAGTTGCATTTATAGCCACAGCATGCCTAATTGGTTTGGGTAGTGGCGTGGTGTTTCCCACTTTTCAGGCAATGGTCAACAACCTTGTAACGCCGCAAAGGCGTGGCGCTGCCAATTCGACCCTATTTTCGGGCCTTGATCTTGGGATTGGTTTAGGGATGTTGCTTACTGGTTATTTGGCACATAGTATTGGGCTACCGCGCACTTATCTTATTTACGGTTTCTTAAATGTAGTTGCATTGGTTTATTTTATTGTTTTTACACTGCCTCATTACCAGAAGCATCTGGTTTTTGGCATAAAATAGACAAAGACAATTGCCGTGTTAAACATCTTTGTTGATTTGATACATTTAAGGTGTTTTGTAATAGGCTTATATTCAGTTATATGTAATGATAAAGGTGCCTGTTTGCGATACAAATTTAATTAGGGCCTGAATAAAAATATTTTGTACCTTTGCGCCTCGATTCAATTCAGATAACAATTCTGTATTGGTTCTTAGAAATTAGATAACTGGAGAGGTGGCCGAGTTGGTCGATGGCGCACGCCTGGAAAGTGTGTATACCCCAAAAGGGTATCATGGGTTCGAATCCCATCCTCTCCGCCCAATGTTTTTAAACCGCTTGTAAATCATGTATTTACAAGCGGTTTTTGTTTTGGGTAACGGTATTGGTAACGGTATATTTAATTTTATAAAGAGCATTTGGGGAAATGGTTGATGCTTAATTGCCTGGGATTTGAGCTTTACAATCAAAAATTTACTGGATCGTGAAAACTAGCTCATTAATAATATTTTTTTGCAATAAAGTTATCCACCAAAGTAGGGCTCGATTTTTAGTTTGCTTCGGCTGTTTTACAGATAGAATATTCTGGCATTCTTGATTTTTTTTTTCGCGGTTCCCGGGTTTTAGGGATTTTTCATTAGTCAGGCAAAGAGTGTTATTCCGCCACCCTTATTTAGAATGTTTCTATATAAGAGATTTGATTACCAGCCGGATTTCTCCGGCTAGTGGCTTCCAGTTTTTACTATGTTATTGCATCAATTAAACTTTTTAAAGTTGGCCAGTTTGGGATTATAGCGTTGATGAAAATATTTCTGCCAAAATTATCTGCAGCTAAATTTCCATTCCTGCACTTTTTAATAATAAAGCCTTTATACATCAAAGGATGTATTTCTTTCGGTTTATATCCGTTTGGGTGTTTGCAGTTCAAAAAATTACTTATTTGGAATTAACTCATTAAATTGCCTTGGTCCTCTTCGGTTAATTTGTTTCGGGAATGCTTCAGACATATAATTTCAAATTTTTGAATTTCCCACAAGCCCAAAATTCCGTAATGTTTGCGTTGCTGTATGGTTTCTATAATATTTCTCGAACGCATTAATATATAATTCTTGCCAGCCGTCGAAAACTCGTTCTCCCATAATGCCAGGATCAACCCGATCTTTTCCGTTGTATTTTGTGAATCCAAATTGAACTTTTATGCGGTTTAATTCCCGTGTGTTCGATTGGTAGATAGTTTCTGTATCTTTCTTGGTTAAAAGTCTAACAATTATTTGCTGGTTTACATCCTCGCGGGGAATTTCTAAAATAGCTTTATCCCAAAGCTTGAAACAATTATAGAGGTAGCAAATTAAATTGTCCGGGATCCCATCCGATAATTTCCAATTTTTGGAC
>CAJAXK010000304.1 GCA_903946925.1 uncultured Bacteroidales bacterium
AACCAAAGCGGGTGCGAGTCGGGCGTGAGCCTAAGCATTAAAAGCAATGGAACTTCCACATAAGTGAGTTTTACCCTGCGATCAGCCTCAGCTTCGCGAATCATGCCTTTGTAATTTTGCCCAAGTTTGCTTAAAAACACTGAACCACTAAAACCAAATTGCTTGCTGAAAAAATAATTCGCCCCTGCACCGCCTGTTGGGCCGAAGGTTGTTGAATATTCCATTTCGGGGTTTCCGTAGGCATTTTGACTTAAAATCCATACACTGTTTAATCCGGCTAAAGTGTGAATCCAAAGAGAGCCAACTTTCTGGGCGTTAACTTGCACAGCAAAAAGGACGAGTAGAACGAGTGTTAGACCGACGAGTTTTGTTTTCATTTGATAATTTTTATTTTTTGGTGATACCTGTAATTAGACAACAAAGAAAATCAACCGACTGAGTGTCAAAATGGGTTGCTTTTACCATGTTCGTTTCTTAGCAATGCTATTTGACAGTTTTTTAGCAGCAAATCTTTCGGATTTATTAAATCTGAAAAAGGATAAAATTGAAATGGGTTTGCCACAACTTTGTAAACAGGGAGAGTTTACAAAAAATTTGCTGCTTTTCAGTGGTAAAAACGCGATGTTTTCTACCCCAAATTTTGCGCGAAAGTACTAATACTTTGTCAATAAAAACTGACTTATACTTTGACCGGGATAAATTTCCGTATTTAGATTTGATATTTTTACCACGGAGGCACGGAGTTCACCGAGGTACACGGAGTTTATTTTCAGTGCTTTACTGATTGTGCCCTGTGTTTGCATTGTCATTCTTATTGAAAAACAAATAAGGCTTTTTATCCCATTTATAGTATAGCCTGGATTTTGCTTCAAAATCCCATAGCAAGAGCAAATTCAGTTATCCATCAACCTGAGTGGGAAACAGAAAATTTCAAACAGAAAAAAGATTCTTTTTTATACTTAGGCTTTTAGAATGAAAACTTTAATACTGCTTTTATATCCGACTTTTTATTTCCGTTAATCTCCTCCAATCCACTGCTAATCAAATCCTTGTCCGAATACCAGGTTTGTGAAAAACGAAGTATCAATGATAGTGTTTTGGTAATATCGGTATTTAAAAGCATATAAAAACGGCTTCCTATTCCAGAAAATGCTGGTACCGAAAACGAAAATGGAACATCCTGCTCAAAAGTATATAATCTGGTATCGTAGGAATCGGTATCAAAAAGAACATACCTGAAGCTCAATGCATACGGTTTATTGAGTGGCTTAACCTGAAATCCCTGGTAAATCAAATAGCCAGTTTCTTGTTCCGAAACCGGAGTATTGCGTTGGGTAAATTCAATCCGGCTTTGGAGCTTTAGCCACGGCATTGCCTGATAATTAAACTGGAACCTGTAATATTCGCGTGCCGATTCGCCAACACTATTGGTTTTATCGTTCGGATACGAATAGTTCATAGGGTTGATCATTTGCCTGTAGCCTACAATAAAATCGCCACGCCTCGAAATATTGTAAACAACCTGGGCCGAATATTCCTGTCCACCCGAGGGCGCATCAACCCCATATTTCAGCCATTCGTAATTGAATATGTCGGCATAAGCGCTCAAAGTAATTTTATTAAAAGGCGTGGCAACCATGCCTATGTACAAACCTTTTTCGTTAGTACTATTGCTGCTTTCGCCAAAGGCTGCATTAAAATTGTTGACATAGTTTTTTTGATAATTGCGGTAAACCATGGCAAAAGCCAGACGCGGATCGGGGGTAAATGATAAACCCTGCAGAACCGCAACACCTGCTTCCAGTTGTTTTGAAGCCTCGCCATACAAAGTGAGCGATTTATAATTATAGCTGTAATCGCCACCAAAATAGGTATTTGAATTAAGTATGGGTTGAAATTTCTTATATAACGCATCCTGTGTTTCGAAAGGCTTATCATAATCAACATGATACACTGTTAATCCCGCCCTAAACCTTTGTCCCATTAAACCCACATGGCCACCTTCGGCTATTTCGTGTATGGCTCCTTTATCGGCAAGTTCGGCCGGTGTGCGGTGATAGCCGGTTTCCTGTAAAGACGAAACCATATCTTCGGTTGCATCGAGCGAATCGGAGGTTACAACATTGGCATCAACACGCCGGTTTGAATAAAAGGCCGTAACATCGAATTTGCCAAGAGCTATGGTTGTTGCCGCGCCACGCATAAAATTAAATTCGTTGGAAGAGGCATGTGGGCGCAGGGCAGGGGCGCGTTTGCGCATCACAACGGAACCGGCAGCCTTGCCAACCGAAAACCCAGACCACATTGTTAAGCCTTGACCGAATTGAACATGGTAATCGCCAATGGCCACTTGTTTAACCAAGCCAATATTTTTCAAAAAAAGATGGACCGAGTAAAAATCGAAGCCTTTGCGTAGAGTGTCCGATTGTGGCAAAAAAGGTTCGCCTGCATCTTTTTCGCCAACCACGCCGAATTTAAGATAATCCTTGTAAGCATATTGAACCCGAAAGAAAATGCTGTTTTGATCGCCCAAATAATAATCGTTTGGGTTTGCTGCCCTTATGGAGTCGGAAACATTTTCGTAGCCTTTCTGCTGCTGCAAAACGCGTTGGTAGCGCAGCATTATATCGGTGTTCCCATATTTCAAAGCCCTTTTCAATGAGAATTTTTCAGGCACATAAGGCGACAAAGAAATAAATGGCATTAGTTGCGAGACCACTTTTTCGTTAAAACCATCAATTACCTGCAGCTCGTAAATGGAAGCAAGCGAACCATATTGTGTTGTGTATTCGAGTAGGTTGAGGATTTGCAATTCGTTGAGGAAAAACAGCCGCCTGAGTTCGTTTTCATCGCTTGAGTTAAGGTTGACAGGCCTTTGCCTGAGGAGGTTTATTTCCTCGACCCAGTCGGAATAATCATATTCGTTTTCGGAACGTTCGGCAAGGTTTTCAATTTGCTGTTCAATTTGTTCGGCACCGGTATATTTGGTCGTATCAGGTTGTTGCCCAAACACATTACTGAAGCTCAAAAGCAAAGCAACAAAGAGTAAACTGAAACGGCATTTTAGCATATACTGCAAATATTTACAAGTAGTTAAAAAGAATATTGCAGCGAAACTTGTGGCGAGTATCCCAACTGCTGGTGCCAGGATGACGAAAGATCGAACGTGAGTTTTTTCATAAGTAAGCCAAAACCAAAAGTATAACGGCCAGGATTGGTACACAAACCAACCCGCGCATAAGCAACCTGACTTAGTTTATATTCTACCCCCGAACGGAATTCCATAGGCAATTCCGAGTTTTTGAAAGCTTCGGCGGTGAGTATTAATTTGTCGGAAAAAGCAAAACCAAAACCGGCATTCAAGGTTGTTGGAATCCTTTCGTTGTCATATTCCGAAAGTTGAACATGCAAGGGATTAAACGTATGGGCGCCAAATGTGAGTTGTTTGCTGATTTTTACCAAAATGCCAGCATCAAATGTAATGTTGCTGTGTTTTCCATAATCTTCGCCCAAAGCAGTGGATATATAATCGAGTTGTATGCCAGCCGAAAAATTCGGGCCAAATTTACGCGCAAACGCAAGTCCGGTTTTGGTTGTGCGGTAGTTGGCATCGCCGGTATAAGATACAGAAGCGCCAAGAACACCGTATTGTGTTTTTAAAGTAAAAGCGCCCACTTGCAAACCCATTTCTTTTATAAGGTAGCGGTTTTCGAGGTAAATTCCAGCGGCGGTCCGATCGTAAAAAGCCATGCCTGCCTGGTTGTTGTTAATGCTCCAAAAATCGCTTGCTGCTGCTGACGAAAGCCCCATGCCAGTGGAACGGGCACCTTGGGCAACCCATTCGCCCGAAGCTAATACAACTTTACATATCAAAAGTAGAATGGAAAAAATAATACCTGATTTCATATTCTTAAGTTTAATTTTAATGGCCCACAAAAAAAAAAAAACACAACAACCAAATCGCTTCCGACCGATTTTATTGATGGGTTTATTTTGCCCTGATTTTTCATTTCCTAATTTTCGACCAATGTATAAAAAAATTGAGTTGTACCGCTAATTTTAGTGCGTAAAAATCTTTTGCGTACTTTATGGGTAAGGCGCAGGGAATATGGATACAGAATTGGCAAAGCCGGCAAAATGCCAATCTTTGGGCAAAGTCAAAAAATCAAGGGTGTATATTCATGTGATACTATCGGTTTCCACAAGGGTAATTTACGATTCAATGTATTGATAACGAACAGCTTATTACTGCCATGTAACTGACTGTAACCTGTTAAATTTTCGATATTAAAACCTAATAATGACGTTCAAAAAATCGACTGAAAAACATGAATGAATATTTTGCAATAAAATATTTTAAAAAAGTATGTAAACGGGAAAACAAAGAGAGATTTTAATATATTTGTATGGGTGCAAAAACCGTGGATTTTTTCATGTTTGGGTAATTGTTTTGCTTTTGCCCAGGATGCAACACCAAATTGTTACGCCCTTTTTTAATTGCTCCTTTTTATTCATTACCAACATTTTAGCAGACCTGAAACTAATTTTACCTTCTGGGTATTCGATTAAATTTAACTCAAAATGAACCAACAACGCGAACATCAAGCAAACCGGAATGAAATCCATCTCCTGAAATCGGCTATTGAAATGCATTCTTTAAAGGTTGATATATCGCGGTACGATGAAACTTTTTTTCGTAAAATGCTGCTTAAAAGGATGGAACAAGCCGTTTGCCCCAACTTTGAGGAGTATTTGGCATTGGTTGGGAAGGATAAAAATGAGGCCAGCCGTTTAATCGAATCGTTCCAGATAGGCTACAGTGAGTTTTTTCGCAACCCGCTTACCTTTTCCGTATTGGAAAAGCTTGTATTGCCAAAGGTTGTGCACCAGCAAAAGGACAAAGGCTCAAGGGAAGTGCGTATTTGGTCGAGTGCCTGTTCCGCTGGCCAGGAGCCATACAGCCTTGCAATTTTAATGGAAGAAATCATGCAGATAAAACAGGAGAAACCCAATTACCGCATTTTTGCTACCGACCAAAACCCCGTGCAGATTAACGAAGCCCAGAATGGGAAGTACACGGCTGCCGAAATGAACAATATAACTTTGAAACAGGCTTCCACCTGGTTCGATTTGAAAGGCCAAACCTATTGGGTTAAGAAAGAATTAAAAACCAACATTGATTTCTCTGTTTTCGACCTTTTTAACGAACAATATAGCAGCCCACCAGCAAGCATCTATGGCGATTTCAACCTTGTGGTATGTGCCAATCTGTTGTTCTATTATAAAACCGAAGAACGGTTGAAGATACTCGAAAAAGTAAGCCAATGCCTCAACAAGGACGGTTTTTTGGTAACCGGCGAATCCGAAAGGGATATTTTAATGCGGTTTGGTTACAAAGAGGTTTATGCCCAATCGGGGGTGTTTATAAAGAAATAAAGGCATGGTTTCTTGCCACAAAGGCTCGAAGGCACTAGGGTTCACAAAGATGAAGAAATTAAAGGCAAGTTTTTTTGCCACAAAGGCTCGAAGGCACTAGGGTTCACAAAGATGAAGAAATTAAAGGCAAGTTTTTTTGCCACAAAGACTCAAAGGCACAAGGGTTCACAAAGATGAAGAAATTAAAGGCAAAGGCAGGTTTTTTTGCCACAAAGACTCGAAGGTACAAGGGTTCACAAAGAATTTAGTTTGCAGTTTAAAAAAGACAAAATATGGAACGCAAATCAAGCTATTTAGCATTGTCAAAACAGGAAGAAGCGATCGGCAAAGCTGTTGTAAATGCAGCCTATACCGTTCATAAGTCGCTTGGACCTGGCTTGTTGGAAAAAGTATATGAAGTTTGTTTCTGCCATGTGCTTTCTAATGAAGGATTTCATGTTGAAAGGCAAATTGCTGTACCAATAGTTTTTGAAAACTTGGTTTTTGAAGAAGGTCTTCGTTTGGATGTTTTAGTGAATAATCAGGTTATTTGTGAACTTAAAGCCCTCGAAACAGTAAACCCAGTTTGGAAAGCGCAAATAATAAGCCATTTAAAACTAACCGGTAAACGACTTGGATACTTGATCAATTTCAATGTCCCTCTAATCAAAGATGGAATAAGCCGAATAGTGCTATAGCCCATCACATTTCTTAGTGTAACTTAGTGCCATAGTGCCTTTGTGGCGAAATCTTTTTTCTTTTTTCTTTTATTTACCAACCCTTCACCCCATGATGCTTAAAAACCTCAACATTGGAACACAACTTAAAGTAGGCTTCGGAGCCATGCTTATTTTGGTAATCGGCTTAGGGATAACTGCGTTTTTCCAATCCAAACGCATTAGCAACCAAACCAATACCATGTACGAGCACCCTTTTCAGGTGCAGAATGCCATTGGCGATTTACGTGCCGATATACTTTCCATCCACCGCGATATGAAGGACTTGTTCATACCCGGCGAAGCGCATGAAATTGAATTAGCTTTGAACCGGATGGCGGGCTGGGAAAACGATGCTTCCGAACAAATCAATATACTGTATGCACAGTATTTAGGCCCACGTGCCGATATTGATTCGGTAAAACATTTGCTTTTAACCTGGAACACCATGCGGGCCACAACCATAAGGCTCATGCAATCAGGAGAATTTGAAGAAGCCGCCAAACGCACCAAACGGCATGGGGTTGCCGGTAATCAGGTGGAAATGCTGCTGAGTGCAATTAATAAAGTTGACCAGTTTGCAAGCAGCAAAGCCAGTAAACTATTATCGAATTCGGAAGACCTGCTTATTGCATTGAACAAACAATTGTTCTTTATTGTAAGTGCAATTTTATTAATTACAATATTAATCAATTACTTGCTGATGCGGAATGTACGCCGGCCTTTGGTTGACCTAAAGACTACAACCGAGCAGTTTCACAATGGCGATTTAAGTGCCCGGAGTTTGTTCCAATCGGAAAATGAGTTTGGAAAACTTTCGGCATCGTTCAACAAGTTGGCCGAAAACATTGAAGAAAGCTTAGTGCTTAACGAGAAAGCCGTGATACTTTCGCGGCTGATGTTGAGCGAAGATGAAGAAAAAGAGTTTTTTTATGCCATGTTAGCTGCCCTTGCCATGCATACCAGATCGCAAATGGCGGCTGTTTACCTGCTATGCGATGAAAAAAACAGCTTTTGCCATTTCGATTCTATTGGGCTTGATGAAAATGCCCGCAAATCCTTTTCAGCATTATTGAGGGAAGGCGAATTTGGTGCAGCACTGGCCACCCATAAAATACAACACATCCAAAATATTTCGAAAAACTCACATTTCAGTTTCAATACGGTAGGCGGCAAATTTACGCCTAACGAAATTATCACTATTCCAATTAGGTCGGCTAACGAAACCATTGCCCTTATTTCGCTTGCCACTATTGAAACATACAGCAAGCTTTCGCTGAAGCTGATCGAAAATATCAAAGATTTACTCAACGCCCGCATCGAAGGGGTTTTGGCATACAGCCGCGTTAGGGCTTTTTCTACGAAAATGGAGCTTCAAAACCACGAACTGGAAACACAGAAAACGGAACTTTACTCGCAGTCGGCTGAGTTGCAAGAACAGAACGCTGAACTTGAAACCCAAAAAAATCAACTAAACGAAGCCAACCGGCTTAAAACCAATTTCTTATCGAATATGAGCCACGAACTTCGCACACCACTCAATTCGGTTATTGCCTTATCAGGGGTGTTAAATAGGCGTTTGGCGAAACAAATCCCGGAAGAAGAATACAGCTATCTGGAAGTAATTGAGCGCAACGGCAAACATTTGTTGGCACTTATAAACGACATCCTGGATATTTCGCGCATTGAGGCCGGACGCGAAGAAATTGAAATTACAACCTTCAACATCAATAACCTGATTGAAGAAACCATAAGCATGATATATCCACAGGTAAAAGAAAAGGATGTTGAACTACTTCAAAATGAAACCGATCTGGATTTGAATATCAGCAGCGATTCGGATAAAATAAGGCATATACTGCAAAACCTTATTGGCAATGCCGTAAAATTTACCGATTCCGGATCAATAAGGGTAGCGGCTTCAAAAACCGAAAATGGGATTACAATAAGTATTTCCGATACCGGTATTGGGATTGATGCTGCCCATTTGCCACATATTTTCGACGAATTCCGTCAGGCCGATGGCAGCACCTCGCGCAGGTTTGGAGGCAGCGGCTTAGGGCTTGCCATTGCAAAAAAATACGCCAACCTGCTTGGTGGCACCATTACGGTAAACAGTTCAATTGGCGAAGGATCGGTGTTCACGCTCATATTGCCCTTACGCTATGCTACCGAAAACAGGATTACAGAACAAACGCCCCTATCAAAATATACACATAAGCTAAAACCTGTCCCAGGCAAATTCAGCTCCGTGCCAGCAGTTAAAACCATACTTTTGGTTGAGGACAGCGACCCGGCAATAATACAAATGAAAGACATACTTCACGAAAGCGGATATACCGTTTTGGCGGCACACAACGGCAGCGAAGCTCTCGAAATTATCGAAAACACCATTCCCGATGCTATGATCTTAGATTTGATGATGCCGGGGATGGATGGTTTTCAGGTACTTAAAACCCTTCGCGAAGCCGACCGGACTGCCAATATCCCTGTTTTGATACTTACAGCTAAACACATTACCAAGGACGATCTAAGCACATTAAAACGCAATAACGTTCATCAGCTTATACAAAAAGGCGATGTGAACCGAAGCGATTTGTTGCAAGCTGTAGCTGAAATGGTTGCCCCAAAAACCACCCAACCCGAAATAGTTAAACGCCAACTTCAAAACATCGAAGGCAACCCACTTGTATTAGTTGTTGAAGATAATCCCGATAATATGATTACGGTGAAAGCCATGTTGGCCGGTAATTTCACCGTTATCGAAGCATCCAATGGAAGCGAAGGCGTGGCAATGGCAAAAAAACACAAACCAAACCTTGTGCTTATGGATATAGCCCTGCCCGAAATGGACGGCATTGAGGCATTTAAAGCCATACGCAACGATGCCCAACTGCTCCACATACCCATAATAGCGCTTACAGCAAGTGCCATGACATCCGACCGCGAGATTATACTTGCTTACGGTTTCGATGCGTATATAGCCAAACCAATTGATGATAAAATATTTTTCACCACAATAAATTCGGTACTTTATGGAAACTAAAAGCATCAAAATCTTATCCATTGACGATAATCCCGACAACCTGATTAGTTTAAATGCTCTGATAAAGGAAGCATTTCCCGGTGTGAAGGCACTAACGGCTTTAAATGGTGAAAAGGGCCTGGCATTGGCTGCTGCCGAAGACCCCGATTTGATACTGCTCGATATTGTGATGCCCGGCATGGATGGTTTTGAAGTTTGCCGCAAGTTAAAGGCCGATAAAGCCATGAGCGATATACCGGTAGTTTTTATCACAGCACTTAAAGGCGACAAGGAAAGCCGCATTCATGCGCTCGAATGTGGTGCCGAAGCTTTTTTGGCCAAACCCATCGACGAAACTGAGCTTACTGCCCAGATACGCGCCATGGTGAAAATAAAAACCGCGAAAATTGAGAAACGCAACGAAAAAGACCGGTTGGCAGCCTTGGTTGCTGAACGTACACATGATTTGGAAGTAGAGTTGGCCGAACGCAAAAAAGCTGAAAATGCTTTACGCGAAAGCGAGGAACGCTTCCGCAGTGTATCCCAATCGGCTAACGATGCCATTGTAACCATAAATGCACTTGGTGCCGTTTGTGGATGGAACAAAGGAGCAGAAATAATATTTGGTTATACCGAAGATGAAATGACAGGTAAAGACCTTACGATTATTATGCCACAGGTAATTGCTGCTGAACATGGCAACCATGTAAACCGTGTTGTGCAAGGCGGCATCCCTAAGGCCATAGGCAAAACAGCAGAAAAAACAGGCATACATAAAAATGGAACTGTTTTTCCCATCGAATTGTCATTATCGCAATGGATCAGTTCTTCCGGCATGTTTTTTACTGGCATTATCCGCGACATTAGCGAACGCAAAAAAGCGGAAGCCATAATAATTGAAAGCGAACAAAAATACCGGGCTTTGTTGATGAACCTCGATGCTGGTGTGGTGGTTCATGCCCCCGACACAAGCGTTATCCTAAGCAACCCCAGAGCATCGGTTTTGCTTGGTTTGAGCACCGAACAAATGCAAGGCAAACAGGCTTTTGACCCCGAATGGAATTTTGTTTATGAAAACCTCGACCCACTTCCCTTCGACCAATACCCTGTAAACCAAGTTAAAAACACGAAAAAACCCCTTCGTGATTTTGTTGGAGGAATTAAACATCCGGTCTCGGGTAAAATTACCTGGCTTATCACAAATGGGTTCCCATTATTGGACGAATCAGGTGAGCTGACCGAAATAATAATGAGTTTTGTTGATATAACCAAACAGAAACAAGCCTCGGCTGCTTTGCGCGAAAGCGAACAAAAATACCGCGACATTTTCAACTCTGTTCAGGATGTTTTTTATCAAACCGACATAGAAGGGACAATAATAGATATAAGCCCATCTGTTTATAATTTTCTTGGGTTTGAAAGGGATGAATTGTGCGGAAAAGCTGTTTACGACTTATACCTTGAAAAGAGTGGTAGGGATGGGCTTTTAAACGAAATTAGAAGAATTGGCGGGTTGAGGGATTATGAAATAAGGCTAAAATCCAAAACGGGCGAAACCAAATATGCCTCGGTCAACGCAAACCTAATGCCTGATGCAAATGGAGAAACAGCGCATATAAACGGTGCTTTGCGCGATATTACGGCACGCAAATTAGCCGAAGAAGCCCTACAGGAAAGCGAAACCATTTACCGCGAACTGGTAGATAAATTGCCCGATGGTGTTTATAAAAGTACCGAATCCGGTAAGTTTGTGGCTGTAAACCCGGCCATGGCCACCATGCTTGGGTATGCCAATGTAAATGAATTGATGGATGTTGACATAAAAACACAATTGTACTTTGCAGAATCAGACCGCGAAGACGTGAAATTGCACGAAGGAAACACAGAAATAGGTGTTTACCGGATGAAAAAAAAGGATGGCTCCGAACTGTGGGCCGAGGACCATGGCTGGCTTGTATTTGACGAAGAAAAGAATACCGTTTTTCACGAAGGGATATTGCGCGATGTTACCGACCGCAAAAAAGCAGAAGACGCCCTACACCTGGAGCAATTATTCTCAAAATCGGTGATTGACAGCCTTCCGGGTATTTTTTACCTCTACTCCTATCCCGAACTAAAGTTGGTACTCTTCAATAGGCAGCAAGCCACCCTTTTTGGGTACGAGCCACACGAAATTGAAGGCCGCCACGTAACCGAATGGTACATGCCCGAATTACAAAAGGGGGCACTAAATGCCATTGACGGTGTGATGCAAAATGGGCATGGCACTCTCGAATCGTACGTATTAACAAAAGATGGCCGCAGCCTGCCCTACTATTTTACGGCAGTGGCATTCGAGTCGCAAGGCCAACGTTTCCTTATGGGAACGGGGAACGATATTACCGAGCGCAAAAAAGCCGAGGAAGAAATTGTAAAAATTGGCCAACATTACAAAGCGATTATCGAAAAAGCACCCGATGGCATTGTGCTTATCACTGCAATGGGCGAACTGGTGTTTGCAAGCCCATCGGCAAAAAAAATGTTTGGGTATGCTGCTGATGAAGTTTTTGAGGGCAACCCTTCCGATTTCACCCATCCCGACGATCAACAGATGGTTTTCATGGAATTGTTGCATTTGCAACAAGACCCTGCTTATGTTCCAACCATCCAATACCGCTTTGTTGATAAAAACGGCAATTGGAGGTGGGTCGAAAGCACCTTCACCAATTTGTTGGCCAATGCAAGCGTGCAGGCAATTGTAATAAATTTCCGCGATATTACCGATCGTAAACTCATACAGGACGAACTGAAAATAAGCGAGGATAAGTACCGTACCATGATCGAAAGATCGAACGATTTGATATGGACGTTGGATGCACAGGGCAATTTTACCTTTATGAACGAAACAGCCCTAACAACTACCGGGCTAAATTATGGTGAATGGATAGGGAAACCCTTTGCCCCGCTTATTATGGAAGAAGATATGCCAATGATATTGGATGTTTTCAATCAAACCATGAGTGGCAAATCCTGTAATTATGAATTGCATTTCAAGAAAGAGGATAACACCATATTATCCATTTCGGTCAATACCTCCCCTATTCATATTTTAGGAAAAGTGGAGGGGATGGTAAGTTTTGGGCGCGACATTACCGAGCGCAAACTAGCCGAAAAACAATTAAAACTATTGGGCCGCGCTATTGACCAAAGCCCTGTTACCGTAGTTATTACTGATAAGGAAGGCAATATAGAATATGCAAACCCAAAATTTACGGAAGTAACCGGATATACCCTCGAAGAGGCAAAAGGCAAAAACCCGCGCATACTGCAATCGGGCGAGCAAACTAAAGAGTTCTACCGCGAGTTATGGGGAACTATTTTATCGGGTAATGAATGGCATGGCGAGTTTCACAACAAAAAGAAAAACGGCGAATCGTACTGGGAAAGTGCCGCCATTTCGTCAATTACCGATAAAAACGGTGAAGTTGCATTCTACCTGGCGGTGAAAGAAGATATTACCGAAAAGAAAAAGATGATTTCGGAGCTTATAAACGCCAAAAATCGGGCCGAAGAAAGCGAAAACAAATTCCGTGATATTCTTGATAGCGTAAAAATTCATTTATGGGCCTTTAATGGAGTACATTATACCTATTGCAGTAAAAACTGGTACGATTATACCGGCCAGCCTACAGATAATTCTTTAACACTTGAACTTTGGATGTCAACTGTACATCCCGATGATATTGAGAAAGCAAACTCGGTTTGGAACGAGAATTGGGCTTCGAAAACTGAACACGACAATTACTTCAGGTTAAAGCGTTATGATGGTGCGTTCAGGTATTTTTATTGCCATGCCGTCCCGATTTATGATAAAAAAGGATATTTCAAGCACTTCTTAGGGTTCAATATAGACATTACCGAACAGGTAGAAGCTGAAAAAAAACTTCAGAAACAGAACATTGATTATTTTTCATTGAACCAAGAGTACTTAAAACAAAACGAGGATTTAATAAAAGCCAAAGAACGTGCCGAAGAAAGCGACCGGCTAAAATCGGCATTCCTCGCCAACATGAGCCACGAAATACGCACACCAATGAATGGCATACTTGGCTTTGCCAATTTATTGAAAGAACCCGGCCTGAGCGGCGAACAGCAGCAGGAATACATAAAAATTATTGAAAAAAGTGGCGAAAGGATGCTCAATATCATAAAGGATATTGTTGACATTTCGAAGATAGAGGCCGGGCTGATGGAATTGGATATAAGGGAATCGGACATTAACGAGCAAACCAATTTTGTTTACACATTCTTTAAGCCCGAAGTGGAAGGCAAGGGAATGAAACTTTTGCTTAAAAACAGTTTATCGGGCAAGGCTGCTTTTGTTAAAACCGACCGCGAAAAATTGTATGCCGTACTTACCAACTTAGTTAAAAATGCGATAAAATACAGTGATCATGGCACAATTGAGTTTGGATATGTGTTAAAAAACCCGGCACCGGGCGATACTTTGGCCATGTTGCAGTTTTATGTAAAGGATACGGGTATCGGAATCCCTGCCGACAGGATACACGCCATTTTCGACCGCTTTGTGCAGGCCGATATTGCCGACAAAAGGGCTTTTCAAGGCGCAGGACTCGGATTATCTATCTCGAAAGCATTTATCGAAATGCTTGGTGGCACAATAGAAGTTGAAAGCGAAGAAGGAAAAGGGACAACTTTCTTTTTTACATTGCCTTATCAAATGCCAAAGGAAGAAAAGTTATACAGCGCACCCATTGCTACGGTAACCGCACCCGCAAATCAAATTCACGGCCTAAAAATAATTATTGCCGAGGACGATCCAACTTCGGAAATGTTGATAAGCATGGCGTTAAAAGTTTACAGCAAAGAGTTAATAAAGGCAAAAACAGGCGTGGATGCCGTTGAAAAATGCCGGGCCAACCCCGATGTTGACCTGATAATGATGGACATAAAGATGCCGGTTTTAAACGGGTACGATGCAACCCGGCAAATTAGGGGGTTTAATAAGGATGTAATTATCATTGCGCAAACCGCTTATGCACTTATACACGAAAAAGAAGTGGCTTTGGAGGCCGGCTGCAACGATTACATTTCGAAACCCATTAGCGTGGAATTATTGAAAAGCCTTGTGCAGAAATACTTTGGAACTTAGCCGGTTTCGGGGTTGTAGTCGGAGTGCGACCTAAGTCGCGCCCCGACTTGCCAGCACCCCGACTAAGCCGCAAGCCGCGCCCCGACTTGCCCAAGCAGCCGGACTTAGTCGGAGTGCGACCTAAGTCGCGCCCCGACTAAGCCGCAACAAACCGCAAATCGAATTAATACCAAATCCTGTTATTATGAATTTAGAATCCGGTGGCATATACCACATTTACAACCAAGGCAACAACCATCAACTGCTATTTTATAACAGGGAGAATTACCAGTTCTTTCTGCGAAAAATCAGGGATCAGATTCAGCCATTCGGAAATATACTTGCCTGGTGTTTGATGCCAAACCATTTTCATTTAATGATGGAAGTTACAGCAGGGCTGTTGATGATACCGAGCGCGACACAAAGCCGCACCGCTGCTGAAGTAACCGATACCCCAAACGGTGCGGCCATAACTCAAAGCAGCCCCCCGGCTGATGCTTACAAAACAGATCTAAATCATGCCATTGGTATTCTTCTTGCATCATACACCCGAGCCATCAATATCCAGGAAAACAGAAGCGGTTCCCTGTTCCGGCAGAAAACCAAAGCTATTTGTTTGAACGGTATAAATGGCTTATCTCCCAATTGGAATACTGAGGATGGCGTTGCTTATATGAATGTTCAGTTGCCGGAGTCTCAATATCTACAAGTTTGCTTCAACTATATACATGCAAACCCTGTAAAAGCAAGACTTGTTGAAAAACCCGAAGATTGGGAATTTTCATCCTATCCCTATTTGAAAGAATACCGCAATGGGAACCTCGTTAATAAAAAAAGAGTAATTGAATTGGGATTGGTTATTTAGCTGGTTTAGCCGGAGTGCGGGTTTTAGTCGGGGCGCGACTAAAGTCGCACTCCGGCTTGCCAGCCGGGGCTCGGGCTTTTAGTCGGAGTGCGACCTAAGTCGCGCCCCGACTTGCTTAGCCGAGGCGCACCCCGACTTGCCAGCCGAGCCTCACCCCGACTTCAGCCAAAACTTGTTTCTCTCATCAATCAAAAAAAAATAATCAAACAAATGAAAAACACTGGCATTTATGCAAGGCTTGTACTCACTCTTGTACTGATTGCAATAATTTCATTGCTTATCCTCCTAACTATCAATTTTATAGCCAATAAACAGGAAAAACTGATGTTTGAGGATTCGCAGGTACAATTCGGCAACGAAGTAAAATCCCTGATCGGATTAAAAACATCAGTGGCAAACCAAGTTGTATATGATTACACATTTTGGGACGATTTTGTTGAAGAAATTTATTTGCCTGATACCAATTGGTACAACAACAACATTACTACCATCCTGAAATCCTTTAGGTTGGATTATGTATGCGTGTACGACACTTCCTTCAAACTTGTTCACGAAGCAGCCTCTGACGAATTTGGTATCCGTGGACTTGTTTCGAAAGATGTTTTGGCTAAAGTTAAGGAGAAGAAGTTTTTGGACTTTTTTCTTGCTACCACCAAAGGCTTGGTGCATGTAAGTTGTGCCACCGTACACCCCGAAACCGACCCAACACACACGCTCACAAAACCTGAAGGCTACTTGATTGTAGCAAAAAGCTGGGACAAAGGATACTTGGAAGAATTAGGAATGCTCAGTTCATCGAAAGTTGTTTTTTCGTTGCCTGACGATACTGTTGCCGAAAGTTCAGATTTTACATTTTCTGTAAATCAAATCCTTAATGATTGGAATGAAAATGCTGCTGGCTACCTCTATTTTCGGCGCACTTCAAACTCACTGATGCTCTTTCATGATTTAAAGGATTCAATGATTGTAGTTTTGCTCGTGTCAATGTTGGTTACGGTATTAATTTTTGGCTTTGCTTTACGCCGATGGGTCATCAGACCTTTGCAATTAGTAACTTCTATATTGAAATCCGACAATCCGGCGCAAATAGCCCAACTGAGGCAGGCACCTGGCGAATTTAAACACATTGGCAATCTTTTTGGCGATTTTTTCCATCAAAGGGACGAACTGAAACTCGCTAAAGAAAAAGCCGAAGAAAGCGACAAATTAAAAACGGCATTCCTTTCCAATATTAGCCACGAAATCCGTACACCGATGAACGGCATTTTAGGTTTTGCAGCACTGCTCAATACTCCCGACCTTACAGGATCGGAACAAGAAGAGTACATTGAGATAATTAAAATAAGTGGCGACCGTATGCTCAACATTATCAACGATATTGTAAATATCTCGAAAATCGAGACCGGGTTAATACAAATTGACAATACCGAAGCTGACATCAATGATAAAACCGCTTATGTATATTCCCTTTTAAAACCACAGGCTGAGGAAAAAGGACTGGGCTTTGCATGTAAAAACGGGCTTTTTGCCAGTGATGCCATCATAAATACCGACCACGAAAAGGTTTATATCATACTGTCGAACCTTGTTAAAAATGCCATAAAGTTCAGTCAAAACGGTTCGATAGAATTCGGGTATGTGGTTAAAAACGCAACAGCAAATGCAGGGGCAAAAGAGGATGGGGTATTGCCATTATTTTTGGAATTTTATGTAAAGGATACTGGAATCGGCATCCCTGCCGACAGGCAAAAAGCCATTTTCGACCGCTTTGTGCAGGCTGATATTTCCGACACAAGGGCCTTCCAGGGTGCAGGCTTAGGCTTGTCGATTTCAAAGGCGTATGTCGAAATGTTGGGCGGCATAATTTGGGTGGAGAGCATTGAAGGCGTAGGTTCCACATTTTATTTTACAATCCCTTACCATCCGGCACAATTAGAAAATATCGAAAATACGTTACTTGAACAGCAGCTTAAAACGGTCACCCACAGGCAAAACCTCAAAATACTTATTGTTGAGGACGATAGCACATCAGCCGCATTTTTAAACCTGGCATTAAAAAACTATGGCACACAAATAATTACAGCAACAACAGGTGTTGAAGCTGTTGAAGCTTGCCTACAAAACCCTGAAACTGACCTGATAATGATGGATATAAAGTTGCCTGGCATGGATGGGCTGGAGGCTACCCGCGAAATTAGACAGTTCAACGCTAAGGTTGTAATAATTGCCCAAACTGCCAATGCAATGATTAATGACTCCGAAAAAGCGTTGGAAGCCGGTTGTAACGAATACATTTCGAAACCCATCAACATGGAATTATTGAAAAGACTTATACAGAAATACTTTAAGAAATAACCGTTCATTAGTCGGGGCGCTGCTTTGGGCCATACCCCGATTATGATCCGGTGAAAGTGCGGCTGGATACGCACCCCAACTAAAAAAACAATACTGTTTATGGTTTAAGCTTGAGTATAAAAAAAACTAAAAAATGAATTAACCCTAAGAATATTTTCCTCCCAACCGATAAATGATAGTATGGCGTATTCCATGTAACCCTTAAAAATAAATTATAACCGATGAATAAGCATTTGTATTTAAACGATTCAGGGCAAGAACCCTCGCGAAGGATGAAATTCAACAAGTTTACCTTGGCTTTTCCTACCGAAATTGAGGATAATTTTAAAACAAAGTATTACCACGATAGCCTTATCCAGTTCAGGGTTTCGTTTATGCTGGTAACCATATTGTATGGCGTTTTTGGTTACCTCGACTGGATGGTAATAGCTGACCACGCAAAGCTGTTCAATATAATACGCTTTGGCATAGTAGTCCCTTTATTGTTGGCGGTATTGCTGTTTTCGTTCAGCAAATATTTTATAAGGGTTTGGCAAGAGCTAATATTTATCTGCTTTGTTGTTGCCGGTGCGGGCATTACCGTTATGACTTTGGCTGCGCCAACAAACTTCACGTATTACGCCGGGATGATGTTGATATTTTCGGCAGGATATTTTTTTATTAAATTGAGGTTTTTCAAGGCTACGCTCGCAGGCTGGATCACACTGTTAGTGTTCAATATTGGTGCTTTCACTTTTTCGGATATTGATTCCAATTTAATAATCAGCAACAATTTCTTTTTTATTTCAGCCAATTTTATCGGCATGTTCGCGGCGTATAACATCGAGTTTTACACAAGGAGAGACTTTTTCCTCAATATACAATTGGACATTCAAAACAATAAAATTGCCGAAGCCAACAAAAACCTGGAATCAAAAGTTGCTGAACGCACAATAGAATTGGTGCAAGCCAAAGAACAGGCCGAACAGTCGGACAAACTAAAAACGGCTTTCCTTACCAATATGAGCCACGAAATCCGAACCCCGATGAACGGTATTTTAGGCTTTGCCGAATTGCTTAAAAACCCCGCGACCACCATAGCGGAACAACAGGAGTATATTGAAATCATTAAAAT
>CAJAXK010000305.1 GCA_903946925.1 uncultured Bacteroidales bacterium
AAATTAATAAATAGGGGAGAGGTGGCCGATTTACACGATTTACCGTTAGCCGGTAACCTCGTTAATGATATGTACCTGGTTACCAAGCTTAACGAGTATTATGTATTTCAGTATAATCCTGAAACATACTCATTAACCTGGTGCTTCTATTCCAAAAAATTCCCGCTTATTTATTCCGAAGGTACTGAACCTTTCTTGCAGATTGAAACAGAGTTTTGCCCAGTCCTTACTGCAAGGGTGATGGATGAAACCCTTTGCGCTCCCGAAAACCGGATCTGGACACTCCCGAAAACAGAACAGGCCGGAATCCTTGAAGGCTTCCCGGATAGCCTTGGAAGTGAATACGGCTTTCAGGTTCTGTACTTCAAAGGAATGTCGCTCGATAGCCTGGGCCAACCTTATCCGCTTGGCACCAGCCGATACGATGATTACACAGGGGATCCGCTTTTCTTCACCGACCTTAACGCTGCTTCTCTGTTTGAAAACCGGTATAAAGAATTCCTTCAATGGCTGGCTTACGAAACAAAACCTGCTACTTTCAAAGCTATCCTTACAACCGCACAGCTTAAAAAAATCAATTTTCAGCAAATTTATTCTGGTAATGGCTTCCATTTCCTTGTTAAAGAAATCCGCGTCAATATGCAGGTGGATGGGCTTAGCCTGGCTGAAATTGATATTTATACCGTATAATCCTTTGTCCTTTCTTATTACTCACTGCCTGCTTTCCTTTGTCAAAAAACATGAAAATGCCTCACAGACTTGTAACCCTCATCAACTGGTCATTCGACTATTACTGGAATATTGTTTCAGGACTGTTTTTTGCCTTTATGGCCTATTTCGCTGACCTCAAAGGCGCATTCCATGTGATGTTTGCTGCCTTTATGCTTGACCTTTTCCTGGGCATTATTACAGCAAAAACAGTAAGAAAAGAAAGGTTTTCAATGAAAAAGTTTTTCATTGCAATAGAAAGGATGTTAATTGCTTACGCCCTTGTTATGTTGCTTTTTGCCATGGATAAAGAAATGCACCAGGACACCGTAAATCTGGCCGATTCTGCCGCATGGCTCGTTACCGGCTTCCTTGTTTATGGTGCTGCTGATAATGGCTTCAAGCTTACAGGTGGAGTTTTATTCCTATCCATTAAATCATTTATCAAAAACAAGTTTAAGGATAACACAGGAATTGATATAGATAATTCTGAAGAATCACCTACCACAAAACAAACCGAACAATGAAGCCTTGTTTTATTTTTAACCTCTTAAGTAAAATAAGCCTACTGCTTATTTTACTTTCCGCTTGCTCAACTCAGGAAGAAATTCAGACAAGAAAATGCACAAAAGCACTAAAGCACTTCGAAAAAGTCAGTTTTGAGCAAGGGTGTCCTTGGAATGGTTTTGATAGTTCCGTGTCACAGAAAACCATAATAATGTACCGTGATAGCTTGATATATGTACACATTCCGGGCGAATTTGTACACGACAGCATTTTAGTTCCAGTCTCCGACAGCATTTCAACCGAGGTTTCAATACTAAGTACAAAATATGCCGTTTCAAAGGCCTGGATCCAGAACAGCCGACTGCAACACACGCTGGAACAGGTAAAAACAGATATTGAAAAATCTGTTAAGGGCTTAAACAAGGAAATCTATATCAATAAAGAGAAAGTTTTAAAAATACCTTATACGGTTTACAAGCCGGTTGAAACTCCGTTATCCTGGCTGCAAAAATTATTGATTGGAACCGGTATTGCTTTTTGGATTGCCTTGACTGCAATAATTTTTATCAAAATAAGACTGTACCTAATATCAAAAAAATAAATGCGGTATTTGTGTGCGCCACTCCCTCCGGTCAAACAAGGCGCGAGCCACGGCGTATTGAGTGACTTATCACGGCTGCCGGTGGCAGCCGTGAGCTTTTAAGTGAGGAATTCCGCTTCGCTTCATGTATTGCCTAAACCTGCATATATCTGCAGGTTGTTTTTTTAAGATTTCCCCCAACTTTTCAACTGCATCAAGATAAAATCAATTCTATTTATCAAAGTCCCGGCAACACGGATATCAGCCCATAGCTGTTTCCTTTTATTGCTACTTTTAATTATTTCTAATGTTTTTTTTAAATCTGCTGCAATACTATTTATCCATTTATACACATGAACAGAACCATTTTGCCAATGGGATCGGTCAACACTCAGCTTGAAATTTTCGTTAACATTATCAAGCAGCCTTTTCATACTTGCATCTTCGCGCGTATCCAGGTAAAACCACAATCTTCTGTATTTTGTAAATACATCAATATAAATTTCGTTCAATTCAAATAACTTGAATGTCAGAAATTCATTTGTTTCTACAATAAAAGCTTTCGCTTTCTTAATATCAGTAAAAAAAACAGTGTTATCCCAATCAAGCATAACAGAGTGCTTTTTTGCCGTTGTCCGGATGCTTGTTTTATCCGGTTCTCCGATTGTTGTTGTATTGATTTTTTTCATCTGACTTTATTTTTGCAGGTTTTTACTAAAATTCTAATTATCTGATTCTTAGTGCAAAAATGAGCAAGTTGCAATTTTATCTTACTTTTGATAACTTGTTATTCATTGATAATGTGTTTGTTATGAAAAATAAAGCAATAAAAATATTTTTCTTCCTTTTTATTATGTAATGAATATCAATGTTTTATAGCGTTTTCGGGCATTTTGGGTATATTCACTCATGGAAATTGACTAAATCGATTTGCTTTTGCTTTTGTAACTGCTTGATTATCAATCACAGCTATATCGCAAAAAGTCCTATAATTAATATTATGTTAAATAAAAAATGGTAAAATAGAGAGCCAGCAATAACTGGCTCTCAGTAACGAAACTCCAATAATATTACATACTGCTAAGTTTGCTGTTTACAGCTGTAAGCTTTTCTCCCATATTGAGGCGGGTATAAATTTCTTTCAGCGAAACTAGGGTTGATTTATCCAATGGCTGAAGAACCTCGCATTTTTCCAAGTATGGCAAAGCTAAATTCAGGTAGTTGTTTCCTTCGGCTAATAACTTTTCGTATTTAGCTGATTCGTTTATTGGCAATTTGTTGGCTTCGTTAATAACATCTCCACCTTTGTTGAAATAGATTGCTCCAAGGTTAAAAACAGCATCAAAATAATTCGGATCTAAGGCAATCGTCTCTTTATACGCTGAAATGGCTTTGTCGAAGTAACCAGCCCTTTCAGCATCCGGAAGTTTGGTGTCATTTTTCAATAGGTCGTAAGTAACACCAATAGCATATAGCACCGAAACATTGTTAGGTTCTTTTTCTTTTGCAACCATTAAACTTTCAACTGCTTTGGCATGGTTGTTTGTTGAAATGTACATGTTGGCTTCGGTTATAATCAGGTCAGTGTTTCCAGGAAACTGTACTTTTCCAAGATTAATAATTGCGGATCCCTTTTCCAGATCGCCTTTATCCTTATAAAGGTTAGCCAATGAAGTGTATATACTTACTTCTTTCATTTTGATATCGACCAAATATTGATATTGGGCTATGGCTTTATCAAGAAATGCTTTATCTGCAGAGGCTTTTTTCTCTAAGCACAAAGCTGCGCCATAGTTAGCCAATGTATCAATTATTTGATTTTCCTTACCAATATTGATGGCTTTTTCAAACAAAGGCATTGCTCCATCAAAGTTGTTTTGTTGGAAAAATGAAATACCTTCATTAAAAAACTCACCACCAATGGCAGATAAACGCACTACAATGTCGCTTTTGTATTCTTCTTTGGTATCTAAAACTTTAGCTTTTTGGTATGCTTCATAAGCCACGTTAATAGCATCGGGTGCAAGCACGGCTTTAGCTGGGGACAGTTGAATATCCAAATAAATCCCACCTCTGTAGTACCAAACTTTGGCATCTGTTGCAGCTTCCGGATAGGTTACTGCTTTGTCAATAAATTCTTTAGCTTTCACTAAATCCTTTTTCATCCAATAGTTGTATGCCGAGGTGCGGTCTTTCTTCATTTGTGCGAAAGCTGCGCTTACCAGCATAATTAGGGCAAATAAAACAAGGGTTCTTTTCATTTCCTTAACTTTTTTAGTTTGTTTTTCTGTTTATTGTTTGTTTATCAGGTAATTACTCTTCAATTATTGTATCGTTCGATTCTGCTTCTTCATTAAGGTCATCAGAATCATCGTTGGTTGATAAATCCATTTCCTCCGTGTCTTCTATTTCTTCAATTTCACACTCTACTTTTGCAACAGCCGCAATCCCGTCATCATCTTTTAAATTTATCAGCCTCACCCCTTGTGTTGCCCGTCCCATAACACGTAAATCACTGACTGCCATCCTGATAATGATTCCTGAAAGGTTAATAATCATTAAATCATCGGTATCGGTAACATTTTTTATTGCAATCAGTTTACCGGTTTTTTCAGTTATGTTAAGGGTTTTAACTCCTTTTCCCCCTCGGTTTGTAACACGGTAATCATCTACATCGGAACGTTTGCCATATCCTTTCTCCGAAACTACCAGAATTGATTCCTCAGTGCTGTTTACACAAATCATGCCAATAACCTCGTCATCCACACCGCCCAGTGTAATCCCCCTCACCCCTGTTGTGGTGCGGCCCATTGGGCGAACGGTTGATTCGTTGAAACGTATTGCCCGGCCGCTGCGAAGTGCCATAATCACCTCGCTGTTGCCATTGGTTAAGCGTGCTTCCAATAGATGGTCGCCTTCGTTGATATTAATAGCATTAATACCGTTTAACCGTGGGCGGGAATATGCTTCGAGTGAGGTCTTTTTAATTGTCCCTTTTTTGGTACACAGGATTATAAAGTTGTTCTTAATATAATCTTCGTCTTTCAGATCTTTTAGATTTATGATAGCCCTTACCTTATCGTCAGGTTCGATATTGAGCATATTCTGTATCGCCCTGCCCTTGGATGTTTTTCCACCTTCAGGGATTTCATATACCCTTAACCAAAAACACTTTCCTTTTTCGGTAAAGAAAAGCATGTAATTGTGCGCGGTGGCGATATACAAATGCTCGAGGAAATCCTCATCACGTATATCAGAACCACGAGACCCACGCCCTCCCCTACTCTGACGGCGGTATTCCGAAAGTGGCGTGCGTTTTATGTAACCCATGTGCGAAATGGTAATTACAACAGCTTCATCGGCAATGGTATCTTCAATCCTGAAGTCTTTTGAATTTAGTTCGATACGCGTTTTACGTTCATCGCCGTATTTATCCCTAATTTCTGTAAGTTCGGTTTTAATAATCTGGAATTGAACTGTTTCATCAGCAAGAACGTTAAGGTAATAGGCAATGATCTTCATCAATTCATCATATTCCTCACGCAGTTTCTCCCTTTCGAGGCCAGTTAAACGTTGCAAGCGCATATCCAGAATTGCCTTAGCCTGAATTTCGCTAAATGCAAAGCGTTCCATCAATTTGGTTCTGGCTTCGTCAGGCGAGGCCGCCGACCTTATTAATGCTATAACTTCATCAATATTATCGAGGGCAATTAATAAACCCTCTAAAATATGCGCACGTTTTTGAGCCTCAGCGAGTTCGAACCTTGTACGTCTGAGAATTACCTCGTGGCGATGATCAATAAAATGACCAATAAGCTGTTTGAGGTTCAACTGATAAGGCCTCCCTTTAACCAAGGCTATTGCATTGGTGCTGAAGGAGGTTTGAAGTGCAGTGTATTGATACAGTTTGTTTAAAACTACATTAGAAACAGCATCTTTCTTCAGTTCGTAAACTATGCGTAAACCATTACGGTCGCTCTCATCACGGATGTCGTGTATCCCGTCAATTTTCTTTTCGTTAACAAGATCTGCGGTTTTTTTAATCATTTCCGCTTTGTTAACCTGATAAGGTATGGAGGTAAATACAATAGCTTCCCGGCCTCTCTCTAAAGTCTCAAAAGAGGATTCGCCACGCATAAT
This sequence comes from uncultured Bacteroidales bacterium, assembly GCA_903946925.1. GTDB lineage: Bacteria > Bacteroidota > Bacteroidia > Bacteroidales > UBA4417 > UBA4417. Next base: position 5,936 of record CAJAXK010000305.1, read on the forward strand.
CAATCGCCCCCTTCCGGTTTCATAGGCTTCACGAACGCCTTCATATCCATATATAATACCACCGGTAGGAAAATCCGGAGCTTTTATATATTTCATCAGTCCTTCAATAGTTATTTCGCGGTCGTCAATATATGCTATACAGCCATTTATAACCTCGGTAATATTGTGTGGAGGAATGTTTGTTGCCATACCAACAGCAATACCTGATGTGCCATTAATCAGCAAGTTAGGTATTTTTGCCGGTAGAACAGTTGGCTCTTCAAGCGTATCATCAAAATTCAGTTTAAAATCAACCGTGTCCTTATCAATATCAGCCAATAATTCCTCGGCTAATTTGCGGAGCCGCACTTCGGTGTAACGCATGGCAGCAGGGCTGTCACCATCAATAGAACCAAAGTTACCCTGACCATCGACCAATGGATACCTTAATGACCATTCTTGTGCCATTCGTACCATGGCATCGTACACGGATGTATCGCCATGTGGGTGGTATTTACCAAGTACTTCGCCAACAATACGGGCAGATTTTTTGTACGAACGGTTAGAAAGTACCCCTAAATCGAGCATCCCGTATAAAACCCTTCTGTGAACTGGTTTCAATCCGTCGCGTACATCGGGCAATGCGCGCGATACTATAACCGACATCGCATAATCGATGTAGGCGCCTTTCATTTGTGTTTCAATATTTACAGGAAGAATCCTTTCCCCGTCCTGAATGTTATCCATTTATTAACCCCTTCATTTATAACAACTTAAGTTATCGCCAACAGAACTACGAAAGTACTCTTTTTTTTAATACAAAATATGAATTTGTCAGCAATTTCAAACGGGTTTCTAACAAAAGCTTGTTAATAACATTAAAATACTGAAAATGAATGTTTAAGGTAATTTATTCCACTCATAAGCGTAAACTATTTACTGACTTGTGTGTTATTGTTGTAATTTTGGAAAGATTTTATAAGATTAACAATTAGTAAACAAAGGGCAGGAAATAAATGGAAGCAAAGTTCTCGCAAAGAGTAAAAGACGTGTTGTCTTTTAGCCGTGAAGAGGCTATAAGGCTTGGAAATGAATATATTGGCGTTGAGCACCTTTTATTAGGGATGATACGCGAAAAGGAAGGTTTAGCAATTCGCATTTTAGGGTATCTCAATATCGATTTGGTTGAATTGCGTAGGATAATTGAAGCCGCTATTGTGAATCCAAGCAATAGCAATAAACCAAACGACAATCTTCCATTAGTGAAGCAGGCCGAAAGGGCATTGAAGCTAACCTATCTGGAAGCAAAACTTTTTAATAGCGAATTAATTGGAACTGAACACCTTATGCTCGCTATTTTAAAGGATGAGGATAATTTGGTTACACGCTCAGTTAAAAAATACAATGTTGACTATGACCTATTTAAGGAGGAAGTGAAGTCATATTTGATAACTGGCGAAGATTTGTCACAATCTTCTGGCGAGAATGAAAAATTCTTTGGAAAAACAAAACATGATCCAATGGATGATCTTTCCGGAAGTTCGAAGGATGAAGATCCTGATGATACAGGTGGGATGGAGAATTTAAAAAAGCCGGCTGACAGCAAATCGAAAACGCCTGTTCTCGACAATTTTGGCCGCGACCTGACCAAGGCTGCCGAAGAAAACCGTTTGGATCCTATTGTTGGGCGGGAAAAAGAACTGGAAAGGATTTCGCAAATACTGAGCAGAAGGAAGAAGAATAACCCGATTTTGATTGGTGAGCCTGGAGTAGGAAAATCGGCTATAGCCGAAGGATTAGCTCTAAGAATCACCCAACGTAAGGTTTCGCGGGCACTTTTCAACAAACGTGTTTTTACCTTAGACCTTGCGTCCTTGGTTGCTGGTACAAAATACCGGGGGCAATTTGAGGAACGAATGAAAGCCGTGTTAAACGAGTTGGAAAAAAACCGTGATATCATTTTGTTTATTGACGAAATACATACCATTGTAGGTGCCGGAAACGCAAGTGGGTCGTTGGATGCAAGCAATATGTTTAAACCGGCTTTGGCCAGGGGCGAAATCCAATGCATTGGCGCCACAACGCTTGATGAGTATCGTCAATACATTGAAAAAGATGGAGCCTTGGAGCGCAGGTTCCAAAAGATAATTGTGGAACCAACCTCTGTTGAAGAAACAATTTCTATACTTAATCAAATCAAGGAAAAATACGAGGACCATCACCTTGTTAAATATACTCCCGAAGCAATAAATGCCTGTGTTAGCCTTACAAACCGTTATCTTACAGATCGTTGCCTCCCGGATAAAGCTATTGATGCGCTCGACGAATCGGGTGCCCGCGTACATATTTCGAATATGCACGTTCCGGTTGAAATAGTTACCACCGAAAGTTTGATTGAAGATATCAGGCAAAAGAAAATGAAGGCAATAAAAAGCCAAAAATACGAAGAGGCTGCAAGGTATAGGGATGTTGAACGAAAAGCGCAAGCCCAACTTGAAGCACTGAAATTAGGCTGGGAAGAAGATTCAAAAATAAACAGGCAGATTGTCTCAGAAGAAAATGTTGCTGAAGTAGTTGCCATGATGACCGGGGTTCCTGTTCAACGTATTGCCGAAAATGAAGGTTCACGTTTGATGAATATGGAACAAGAGATTGGAGGATCAGTAATAGGACAGGAAGATGCAATTAAAAAAGTGGTAAAAGCCATACGCCGTAACCGCGCCGGACTTAAAGACCCCAATAAGCCAATCGGTACCTTTATTTTCCTTGGGCCAACTGGGGTTGGAAAAACACACCTTGCAAAAATATTGTCGCGCTACCTTTTCGATACCGAAGATGCCCTTATTCGCATTGATATGAGCGAATACATGGAAAAATTTGCCGTATCACGACTTGTTGGAGCGCCTCCTGGCTATGTTGGTTATGAAGAAGGCGGGCAGTTGACCGAAAAAGTCCGCCGCCGCCCCTACTCTATCGTTTTGTTAGACGAAATTGAAAAGGCCCATCCCGATATTTTTCATATTTTGTTGCAAGTACTCGACGATGGACAACTTACTGATAGTTTGGGGCGTAGGGTGGATTTCAAGAATACCATTGTGATTATGACTTCCAATATTGGATCACGGCAGTTGAAGGATTTTGGTGCCGGGGTAGGTTTTAGCACAAGTGCAAGGCAATCGCAAAGTTCGAGCATTGCACAAAGTGTTATCGAAAATGCCTTGAAAAAATCGTTTGCACCTGAATTCCTTAATAGGATTGACGATGTAATTATATTCGATTCGCTTGAGCGTGAGGATATCCACAAAATAATTGATATTGAATTGGCTACCCTTTTCGCACGTATCCGTACCATGGGCTACGAACCCAAGATTACCGAAAGGGCCAAAGATTATATCCTCGAAAAAGGTTGGGACGAACAATTTGGTGCCCGGCCTTTAAAAAGAGCAATCCAGAAATATGTTGAAGATATGCTTGCCGAAGAGATTATTCTCACAAAACTTGCTCCTGGCGATATTATAAACATTGATTTTGACCCCGAAATCAAGGACATGAAAATTTTGGTCGAGAAACCAGGATTGTTGTTGATAGAAGAAGTTTCTGCCACGCCAAAGTTTTTAGAATAAACAGAGATTTTGATTATAAAAAAGGATGCTTTTATACTCGGCATCCTTTTTTTTGTCTTAATAAGTTCGAATCGAAATTACATCCTCTTGATAACCAAATAACTGTAAAAATTCGACCCACTCGGTGTCCGCCAATAACCAATAACACTTCGACAACCCAGTGTCCGCCAATAACCAATAACCAATAACCAATAACCAATATCTACTAACCTAGCCCCTGCCCCACTCTTTAAAAAACTGATCTAAATAGGCTACCATAAATTCATGCCTTTCATTAGCTAATTTTTTACCGGTCGCTGTATTCATAAGGTTTTTCAGCAATAAAAGTTTTTCGTAAAAGTGATTGAGTGTAGGCGCGTTGCTGTTTTTATATTGTTCCTTGGACATATTTAAGTCGGGCTTGATTTCAGGATTATAAATAGCCCGGCCTTTATGACCGCCATAATTAAATGCCCTTGCAATACCTATTGCCCCAACAGCATCGAGACGGTCGGCATCCTGAATCACATCAAGTTCAATTGATTTAAAGTTTTGTGGAAGTTTTCCTCCTTTGAAAGAAATATTTTGGATGATGTTTTGTACATGGGAAATGATTTCATCAGATACCCCTTCAGATTGTAAAAACTCCTTGGCTTTTTGCGGACCTATATCTTCGTTTCCACCATGGAATTTAGAATCGGCAATATCGTGCAATAGAGCACCTAATTCAACAATAAAAACATCAACATCTTCAAATTGGGCGATATATTTTGAGGTTGTCCAAACCCTATAAACATGCCACCAATCGTGCCCACCTTCGGCATCCAATAAGGTGGTCCTAACAAATTCTATTGTTTTTTCGATTACAGTCGTTTTGTCCATTTTATAAAATTTTTAGTAACTATTCTCCCAATGGGTTATTTATATTTCAAGAGTTCTTAAATTACCTTAATTGCCTAAAGTTAATTCCACCAACGCCTTTTTATTCTTTAAAAACAGTAAGCTGTCGGGTTCAATAATTTGCAATTCCAATAAACTATTTGAATGTAAGTGCTTGGTTACTAATGCGATTAAAATTAGCACATAACTTTAGGCATTTTAGGTTTTCACAACTTTAGGCACTCAATAGTTGCAATTTTGAATTGTTGTATTAAACAATATATCAGGTATATAACATTATATAAATCCTAATATATCGGCTACGAAAATCAATAAAAGGCATAAGGAAAATGAAATAGTGGGTGCAATAATCCACATCAGAAAGAATTTTTTAACTTCGGTTTTCTTAAAAATATTCTTTGTTCCAAGCTTGGCAACACCAATTCCAAGTATAGCTGCTACATTTAATTGAACCAATGATGTGGGTATGCCTTTGGTTACAGAAGCAACTAAAAGCAAAGATGCTGATACAAAAGCAATTATACCTGCTTCGAACTTACCAAACAATACAATTTCTTTGCCTGTGTTATTCAGGATTTTGTCGCCAAAAATTGAGCTGCCAATCGCAAAACTTGGTGCAACCATCAGTGTCGAAATAATCATTACCAGGATAAAATTTTTGTCGCCGTAAATATTCAATTCGTTTGCGGTCATGGTTGCTATTGGTCCGGCTGCATTGGCTACATTATTGGATCCAATAGAAAAAGCAACATACAACGACATTATTAGAATCAACCCATTGATCAAAGGTTTCCTGTTCACATTGGTTGATCTCGACATGGTAAGCCCTCTTCGTCGCATTGGGCGGTAAATGAACCTACCAAAGAAAAGGCTCAGAAAAAATGAAATAATGGGAAGTAGAAACCATGCAGGGATTACTTCAAGGAATATTTTTTGGGTATTTACCTCATGAAAATAAACACCTGCCGCAAAAATTGCAAGGACGGTTGATTGACTGGTTGACTGTGGGATTCCAAACAAATTGGCAATTAAAAGTGAGATTGCTACAGCGAAGAGTATAATGGAAACAACTGTAAACGACATTATTTCGGGGTTTATCAAATCTTTTCCAATGGTGGAAGCAGTTTGTTTGCCTGCCAATATTGCCCCAAGGAACACCATAATCCCGAATAATCCAGGGATTAAACTTTTGCGGATCACATTGGCCCCATAAGCAGCAGAAAACGCCGGACCGGTACCACTTCCTCCCATGGTAATGCCAAGAAATATAGCGACCAAAAAAGGGATCAACAAATGGTTGAATAAGGGCGACATTTGAAATTATTAGATTAGACAGATACATATATTTAACAATCAGAGCTAATTGTTAAATACTTTTCAACTTTCGTTGATTAGGCAAATGTACCTTATTTTAGGCAATTTATTGGTACTCACGGCAAAAAAAGTATGTACTGTTTGTTAACAAACGGATTTGCCGTTGTCAATTGTGTATTGCATAAAAAAGGCGTTCCTAAAATAGAAACGCCCCAAATTGCTAATAATTGGTTAGTTGGCTAAAACTTATAAGCATTATTTTCAATCAACTTATCGGCAATCCTCCTGCGGGCTTCTTTCACATTGATACCTGCAACGTTTGTCAGCTTTTCGATTGCTGAATTCAGTTTTTCCAATTCCTCGGTTTTGGCAAAAGAGTTGAAAGCATCGCGTGCCGATTTACGCACCAAGTCGGCTGTATCGTACACGTAAACATCAAGCATATCACGGAAAATATCAGCATTCCCCTTCATGGTTTCTATTTTCTCAACCCTTAGCGACAAGGATTCAGCAATATAGGTTTCCATTATCATTTCGGAAATATTGTTCATTACCTCTTGTTCCTTCACCAATTTCTTGTCGAAATAGGTTGTTACACCATGAATTGCAATAAGTATAACTTTTTTAAAATTAGCGAGATAGCGGCGTTTTTCTGAATAATAACTTTCGCCTTCTACTTTTCCGGAAGTAATATTAGCAAGATCGTTGAACAACTGCTCTGCAGGTCCAAATAAATCGAATTCGCCTTTTTGGGCACGTTTTATGGCTGTGTCGGCAATCAACAATCGGTTTATTTCATTTGTCCCTTCAAAAATCCGGTTTATCCTCGAATCGCGGTATCCACGTTCAACGGCCATTTCGGCAGAATATCCCATACCACCATGAATCTGAACTGCTTCGTCAATCACATAATCCAAAGCTTCGGAACCATACACTTTTAAAATGGCAGCTTCCACGGCGTAATGGCTTATCCCTTCGATGGTTGCACGGCCATGATCCATCCCTGAAGCCTTGTTTATCATTATCAAATCGTCAATATCTTTGCTTACGCGATAGGTTGCCGATTCGGCTGCAAAAGTTTTTATAGCCTGTTGGGCTATTTTATGTTTGATGGCTCCAAAAGTGGAAATCAAAACACAGAATTGTTTGCGCTCGTTGGCATATTTAACCGAATCGTTTATTGCTTTTTTGGCTGCACCTATCACATTGGCACCCAATTTAATACGACCCATGTGAAGGATACTTAGAGCGATCCGGAATCCTTCGCCCTGTTTACCAATCATGTTTTCGACAGGTACTTTTACATCGTTATAAAAAATTTGGGCGGTTGACGATCCTTTTATCCCCATTTTTTTCTCATCGGGTGCAATTACCACGCCAGGCATATTGCGTTCAACGATAAAAGCACTCAAAATCCTATCTGTCCCAACTTTTGCAAAAACGGTCTGAATATCAGCGAAATTGGCATTGGTTATCCACATTTTTTGACCGTTAAGGATGTAATGTGTACCATCCTCAGATAGTCGGGCGTTGGTTTTTCCTGCGTTGGCATCGCTTCCTGCACCGGGCTCGGTAAGGCAATAAGCCCCAATCAATTCGCCTGTGGCAAGTTTGGTAACATAATTTTGGCGTTGGGCTTCGGTACCATAATATGCGATTGGTAAAGTGCCGATACCACAATGTGCCATAAAAGCTACAGAAAAGGAATAACCTGCACCAATAGTTTCGGCGGCAAGCATTTGGGTAACAAACGATTGCCCAAAACCACCTACATCTTCGGGCAATGCAATCCCCATTAAACCCAAATCGCCTGATTTTACAAGGGTTTCACGCATCAGGTTAATATCAGGACTATCAATCTTGTCCATGTTCGGATAAACTTCAGTATCAAGAAAATCCTGACAAGTTTGGGCAATCATCATTTGTTCGTCGTCGAATTCCTCCGGGATAAAAACATCTTTTGCTTCAACCGTGTCCACAAGGAACTCACCGCTTTTAAGTACTTTTCTGTTTTCCATTTTTATAAATAGTTGATTATGAATTTATTTATTTTGTTTTCCTTCAGATTAGTGAGAATTCAGAATTGGGGAAACGTATTGATTTTGTTTATTTCAATGAATGATATTTTAGGAATAAGTGCCTATTAGAAACGCTTTACCTTTAAATATAAATTCGGCGGAAAATTACAAAAATACCTATTGGTTTCTCGAAGTGTTAATAAAATTATAATATCTATTTAAACTTATTGGCCTAGCATAAAAAAAAACGCCCCTATCGAGAGCGTTCTTTCTTTGAATACATCTATCTAACTATCAGTATGAAAATGTATTAAGGTTTAATCTGATAGAAAAGCTACCTACATTTTGAAATCATTTACATCTTTAGGATGGCAATTGTTTATGAAACTTACGGCTGCAATATTCTCAGCCCTACCTTTACGGATAAAGATATCAGCGGATTTTACATAAGCTTCGCTCCTGTTGGCATCAAAAAGCAATAAATAGCCTATCAGCACATTACCCGCCATTTCAACCATTCGCCTTGCATGAAAATCAAAGTATTCATTATCATTATATTCGGTAATTTTTTCAACCGATTTGGCAAATTGTTCGGTCATTTTTTCCAAGGTGCTTTTCAGATATTCCAATTCTGGTTTTACAGAAAGCGCATTCCGTTCGCGCATAGTCGCCAAGTATGCCCCATTCCCAACACTTCGAATGGCCGCAACTACCTGAAGCTGTGATGTTCCTTCATAAATAGTTGTAATACGGGCATCGCGGTAAATACGCTCAATTGGGAAATCTTTCATGTACCCTGTGCCACCAAAAATTTGAATGGCATCGTAAGCTATTTGGTTGCAACCTTCGCTGGAATAAAGTTTAAGCAAAGGCGTGAACATATCGGCAAGTTTCTGATACATCTTCGCTTCCTGACGTTCTTCCGGTTCGAGTTTACGTTCTTTGGAAGTATGGTTGTAGGCTTTGTAAATATCAACATACCTGGCTGTTTCGTAAAGCAAAGTGCGCATAGCATCAATCTTTGCTTTCATATTGGTGAGCATTTCGTAAACAGCCGGATATTTTATGATAGATTTCCCGAATTGTTCGCGCTCGTTAGCATATTTGAAAGCTTCGCGGTAAGCAGCTTCTGCAATCCCAACTGATTGTGAACCAACACCAAGACGTGCCGAATTCATCAACGACATTACATATTTTATAAGTCCTAGTTTTGTATCGCCGATTAATTTTGCCGGGGCGTTGCGAAACACAAGTTCACAAGTGGGTGAGCCTTTAATACCAAGTTTATTTTCTATACGTCTTACCGTAACCGCATTATCATTGCGATCGTAAACAAAGAGCGATAGCCCACGGGCATCGGAAGTACCCTCTTCGGAACGCGCCAATACCAACGAAATATCAGCATCGCCATTGGTAATAAACCGTTTTACCCCATCCAGCATCCAACGGTGTTTATGAATATCGTAAGTAGCTTTTAGTTGAACAGCCTGTAAATCAGAACCTGCATCAGGTTCGGTTAAATCCATGGCTGCAGTTGCCCCTTTGTGGAACCGCGGCAAAAACTCAGCTTTAATTTCTTCGGAAGCAAATTCGTGGATGGTTTCGGCGCAATCCTGCAAGCCCCAGATATTTGCAAACCCGGCATCGGCGCGCGAAACTATTTCCCCTGACATTACATAAGGAACAATTGGAATATTAAGCCCATCGTATTCACGCGGAAGAGTAAAACCAACCAAGCCCGCTTTTACAAGTGCATCGTAGTTTTGCTGTGTGCCGCGTGCGTATTTCACCTCATTATCAATAAGTTTTGGACCTTCCTTGTCAACGGATTCGGCATTTGGCCCAATAATTTCCCCACTTATTTCGCCTATGATTTCCATGACTTTATCATAGTTATCAATGGCATCCTCAAAATCGAGGGGTGCAAAATCGTATTTTTCTTTTTGGCTAAAGCCTGACTCTTTCAGTTTCACGATTTTCTCCATCAACGGATGGTTGAGATGAAACTTCAGATGTGGGTTGTCGGTATAAAAATTTTCCATTAGGGTCAGTAGTTTTACTTCGAGTTTTTCTTGTAATATTTGATCATTTTTGGAATAACATCAGCCACATTTCCAATAATGGTATAATCGGCTATGTTATTAATCGGAGCACTAATATCAGTATTTATCGAAATTATCTGTGCCGATTGATCCATCCCGGCCCTATGCTGTACAGCACCTGAAATTCCGCAGGCAATATAAAGCTTGGGCCTAACGGTTACGCCTGTTTGGCCAACCTGACGCTCGTGTTCAACAAAACCGGCATCAACGGCAGCACGAGAGGCACCAACCTGAGCACCAAGTGCATCGGCAAGTTCAAAGAGGAGATTAAAATTCTCCTTCGATCCAACTCCATATCCA
>CAJAXK010000306.1 GCA_903946925.1 uncultured Bacteroidales bacterium
AAACGGAACCTATATTCATCCCGAAACTCTGCAATTCACAACTACTCATATCCTGGTAGAGAAAGGTGAAAGTGGCGCAATCAAATTCATCAAAGACATTCCGTCTGATTTTAATTTCCAAACCCTCGATTGCACCGGCAAATTCATCACCCAATCCTTTGTTTGCGGGCATCATCATGTTTATTCAGCATTGGCCCGTGGGATGGGAGCACCGAAAAAAAATCCTGAGAACTTTAACGAAATCCTTGAATACGTTTGGTGGACCTTGGACAAATGCCTCGATGCCAAAATGATTGAAGCAAGCGCCCTTTATACTGCTATGGCAAGCCTTAAAAACGGTGTTACATTCGTTATCGACCATCACGCTTCGCCTAATACTATCAATGGTTCGCTGGAAATTATTGCCAATGCATTCGAAAAAGTTGGGGCTTCGCATTTGCTCTGCTACGAAATTTCGGATCGCGATGGTATGGATAAAGCTGAAGAAGGATTAAATGAAACTGCCGAATACTTAAAAAACCACCAAGGCCTGATCGGTTTACATGCTTCGTTTACGGTTTCGGACAAAACTTTACATAAAGCCGTTGAACTTGCCAATCGGTTAAATACAGGAATACATATCCATGTTGCCGAAGCGCAAAGCGATCAACTTCATTGCCAGGAAAATTACGGGATGAGGGTAGTTGAACGCTTGCAAAAACATGGTGCATTGGAATCGGGCAAAACTATTTTAGGCCATTGCCTCCATTTGAGCGAAAACGAGAAAAAAATTATCAGCAAAAGCCCCGTTTGGGTGGTTCAAAATACCGAAAGCAACCTGAACAATAAGGTTGGATTTTTTAACGCCGATGGACTTGATGAAAATATAATGATGGGAACCGATGGCATGCACAGCGATATGCTTCGGAGTGCAAAAGCAGCCTTTTTTGTCGGACAAAATTTCGATACCATTGGTTACGACAGTGTTTACCAACGCTTTCGTAATGCGGATAAATACTTGAACAACAACAATTTAAAAGGGCATGGGCCCAATAACTTAGTGGTGCTTGATTATGATACGCCAACACCCATTAATTCAGGGAATTTCTACGGGCATTTTGTTTTTGGCCTGGAATCACGGCACGTCCAACATGTAATTTCACAGGGAAAACTGGTGGTCGAAAACAGCAAACTTGTTACTGTTGATGAGGACGAAATCCTTGCCAATGCTAAAATTCAGGCTGCAAGGCTTTGGGCAAAAATGAGAGGGTGAGATTTTTTGCACTAATTTCGCCTGTTGGAAGGCTGTTAGGCTTTAGACTGTTAGGCTATTAGGCTTAAGGCTATTAGTATCTTTCACTTTAGGCACTCAAGGCTCTCCAAGTACTTTAGGCACTTAAAATACTTTAGGCTCAAAACTCAAATATGGAAATTTCCCTTTTACAATGGATTGGCTATTTCGCATCAATAGCAATCGCAGTTTCAATGACAATGAGTTCCATCCTCAAATTCAGGTGGATAAACCTCGCAGGTGCACTTACTTTTTCGA
>CAJAXK010000307.1 GCA_903946925.1 uncultured Bacteroidales bacterium
CACACTGTTTGCGAGGTCATTTTAATGAAAAACAGATGGGGCTTTTTATCCCATTTACAGTATAGCTTATATCAAAAAAAATATGGATGCAATGAATGTTATAGCCATTCAAATTGTAAACCCAAACTAATCAGGCGTTTGGATATTTATATTAATTTTAACGACAATAGATTTCATATTTTAGTTTATTTTAGTCGGTCTAATTTTAGAAACAACCCAAATGAAACATAATTTTTACCCTTTCGCTTGCCTTGTATTTCTGTTCGTACTGAACTTCCACGCAACTGTTTTTGCCCAGAAACCCACATTTGCAACCAATGCCGTTGTTGCCCATCGGGGTGCTTGGAAAGCAAACAACCTTCCGGAAAATTCTATTGCTTCGTTGAAACATGCCATTGAATTGAACTGTACAGGTTCCGAATTTGATGTGCGCATGACGGCTGACGATTCGTTGGTAATTAACCACGATCCGGATTTCAATAATCTTCCCATAGAAAAGACAGATTATAAGGAGTTGACCGCTTTTAAACTTGCCAACGGAGAGAAGCTCCCAACCCTAAGGGAATACATTAAGGCAGGAATGGAAAACAATACCGGAACGCGTTTAATTTGCGAAATAAAACCTTCGGAAATAAGCAAGTTGCGGGGAATAGCCATTGCCGAAAAAGTGGTGAATGTGGTTAACGGATTGAATGCAAAGGAAATATTTGTGTATATAAGTTTCGATTACGATATTTTAAAAAGGATAATTGCTTTAAACCCGCTGGCTAATACCCAATACCTGGAAGGCGACAAATCGCCCGACCAACTTAAACAGGATGGGATTAATGGTGCTGATTTTCACTATTCGGTGTATGCCGAACATCCCGACTGGATTTTAAGTGCCAAAAAAAATAACCTTGCCTTAAATGCATGGACAATAAACGATGCCGACCAAATGGACTGGCTGCTTGCCAATAGTTTCGATTTTATTACTACCAACGAGCCTGAACTTTTGATTGAACGCACCAAACTTTCGCCGGTTTCGAAAGGCTGGAAATTAGCATGGAGCGATGAATTTAGTTACTACGGATTGCCCGACAGCACAAAGTGGGATTACGAAGTTGGCGGACACGGCTGGGGAAACAATGAAATGCAGTTTTACACAAAACAAGATACTTTAAATGCCATGGCCAAAAATGGTTGCCTACACATAATTGCACGAAAACAACCGAAAGAGGAAAAACAATACACTTCGGCAAGACTTGTTACACGGGGGAAGCAAGAATTTACTTACGGAAAATTTGAAATGAGGGCAAAACTCCCTGCTGGCATAGGGACATGGCCAGCATTTTGGATGTTGGGCACCAATGTAGAGAAAGTAGGCTGGCCAAAATGCGGCGAAATTGATATTATGGAACATGTTGGATACAAAAAAGACAGTGTTTTCGGAACCATACATTCCAATTCCTATAACCACATTACAGGTACCCAAAAAGGGAAAACTGTTTTTATCGAAAACCCATATAATTCGTTCCATTTTTACGGTATGGAATGGGACAACGAAAAAATAGATTTTTTGGTTGACGGCCAACTATTCAACCGTATTGAAAACGAACACAAAACTATTAACGAATGGCCTTTCGATCAGCCGTTCTACCTAATCCTCAACCTTGCTATTGGCGGCAACCTGGGCGGCAAATATGGCGTTGACGATTCCATTTTCCCGGCAACTTACCAAATTGATTATGTGAGGGTTTTTAGCAAATAGTAAATTTTCATACTTTTAGGCTATTAGGCTGTAGGCTGTTAGGCCTTTACTATTCATTTAATCCACAATATCGCATAGATTGATCCCTAACACCCCAAACTCCTAAAAGTTAAATCCCCTGAATAGGTACAAA
>CAJAXK010000308.1 GCA_903946925.1 uncultured Bacteroidales bacterium
TGGGACAAGGGTTTTTTCACCACCGCTGCTTTCAATAATTTCAAAAGTACATTCGATTCCGGCTTCTGCTATAAAATTGGTAACCTGATCGCCCTGCTGGTAAAGCCTGCCGATAATTGCCGGATCGTTTTTCGACCATAAAGCCGAAACAACTTTAATGCCAGCACCATAAATCCTTGCAATTTCAATTCCCATGATTACTTTTTGGCGGGTTTCTTTGGTAAGGTCGAGCGGCAATAATATTTGGCGGCAGCCGTGGTAAAGTTGTTTGGCGTTTATTGTAATAACAGGGCAGGCAGCCGAACGGATTACCCGCGAAGTGTTGGCTCCCACACGGTTTTCTATTTCGTCGGCTTCGGTGGCACTATGGGTTCCCATGACAATATATTTTGCCCCAATTTGTTTCGCCACTTCCGTGATTTTTGAATAGATACGGCCTTTTTCGATGAGGTAGGAGATTGTAAAACCTGTAGTAATTGACGCTTTACCTGCAATTTCTGCCAGTTTTTCATCAATTTTCGAAAGCATTTCGTTGTTTTGTTCGTTGCTGAACAAGCCGGCAAATATGCCCGACTGTTCGTGAACATATAACAACACAATTTCGGCCTGTAACAGCCTGGCAAGGTTAAACGACTGTTCGAGGGCCAAAAGCGATTGCTTTTGAAAATCCATGGGAATGAGTATTTTATTCATACGTATGGAGTTTTTTTTACTTTTGCCCACAAAAATACCTTTTTACTTCCTTATACACTAATTATGGCACCAATTGCTAAATCCGAACTTATACTAAATCCCGATGGGAGCGTTTATCACCTTCACCTAAAGCCTGAAAACCTGGCAGATACCATTATTGTTGTTGGCGATCCGGGAAGGGTAAAAGAAATATCAAAACATTTCGACAAAATAGATTTCATGGTGCAAAACCGCGAATTGTTTACCCACACCGGCACAATTGGAAATAAACGCCTCACAGTTTTATCCACAGGTATGGGAACCGACAATTTGGATATTGTAATAAACGAACTCGATGCAGTAGTAAATATCGACCTTGCCAAACGCGAGCCCAAAGAAACCCATACAAAACTCAATATAATAAGGATGGGCACTGCTGGTGCGTTGCAAGCTGATATCAACCCTGGCGATTTTGTGGCTTCTTCGTACGGTGTTGGGCTTGATGGGCTCCTGTATTTTTATGAAAAAGGCAAAAGCGTAATGGATAAGGGCTTGGCTGATGCGTTTTCTGATTTTGTAAATTGGGATAAAAACCTTCCAGGCGTGTATGCTGTCCCTTGTTCACCGGTTTTGATGAAGAAATTGGGTTACGGCCTTACTCAGGGAATAACCCTCACTGCACCAGGTTTTTATGGGCCTCAAGGAAGGGAACTCCGGCTTAAACTGGCATTTCCCGACCTAAACCAGAAAATTGAAAATTTTGATTTCCACGGCAATAGGATTTCAAACTTCGAAATGGAAACTTCTGCATTGTACGGTTTAGGCAAAATGTTAGGGCACGAAACCCTTACTATTTGCACCATTGTTGCCAACAGGGTAAACCAAACTTTTGCCAGCAATTACCAAAGCGATGTTGAAAAACTTATTACAATGGTATTGAATAGGTTGACGGAGTAATGTGGGATGTGGGAAGTTTGATTTCGGATTTCGGATGTCGGATGTGGGATGTCGGATGTGGGATGTGGGAAGTGGATTTGAGATGTTGGAAGGCCTAAGGATGTGCTAATTTGAAATTGAACCCTTTTATTGATGAGTTGTTGAAATAGGGCAAATGGAAAAACAAGATTTATTTTCTTAATAAAGAGCCCACTCCGAAAAGTCTTTTTTTTTGCCACTAAGTGGTAAACTGACTGCCACACTGAGCCTGCCGATGTGCCTGTCGAAGTGGCACTAAACATGTAAGTTTACTCACAATTTCTGATTTTTAAGGAGTTCACTTCGGCAATCTCAGTGCATCGCGTGATATCGCTTCGCTAAGTTCACGAAGTTTGTAGTGATGATTAACAAAACTCTGTGAGCCTCTGTGTCCTCCGTGCCTCCGTGGTTTTTTTTATGATTTTCGGAGTGGTCTCAATAAATCAAGTTTTAAAGGAAATTTCAGACTTCCTCATGATACTTCATTAAAAATAATATCAAATAAACAGCAGAGCAAGAATTTCTATACCTATTATCAGTGAAACTAAAAACAACCAAAACAGATGAAGCTAAAGATTTATTCCGCCTTATTTTTTACCCTACTGCTTGTTTCGTGCGGCACATCAAAAAAAACAAGCAATTCAGCTAAAATACCAGATGATAAGCTGGTTATGGCTGTTGCTTGGTACCAACATTCAGCCGAGATGGCGGCTTTGTACTATCAGGGGTTTAATATTGCAAGCCAACGCCTTGATGAAGCAGTTGCCTTAAATAAAGCTGGCAAATCTTTAGCCGTTGTTGTGGATATTGATGAAACCATGCTCGACAATAGTCCTTTTGAAACAGCGTTGATGAACAATGCCAACTTTTCGGAAGGTTGGAATGATTGGACAAACAAAGCCGAAGCCAAAGCTTTGCCCGGCGCACTCGAATTTGCAAACTATGCCAAAAGCAAGAAAGTGGATGTTTTTTATATCACCAACCGCAACGACAGCGAGAGAAAACCAACTTTGTTGAATTTACAAAAAGTGGGTTTCCCTTTTTCAACAGACGATCACTTGCTAACCAGATCTGATCCTTCGGCTTCTACAGGCAACACAAGTTCCAAAGCAGGGAGAAGGGCCAAAGTTGCCGAAAAACATGAGATTATCCTTTTGATCGGTGATAACCTTAACGATTTTTCCGAAATGTTTGAAGATAGGAAAACCAATGGCGGCAAACTTGCAGTGGATAGGAACCGCGAAGATTTTGGGCGAAAATTCATTGTTTTGCCCAATCCGATGTATGGCGCATGGGAAAAACCCTTGTACGATTATCGCGAAGGCTTAAGCGAAAAAGAGAAAACACAACTACTGAGGGGCAAATTGAAAGGGGAATAGAAATCTTGTAACTATTCAAGGGCTTAAATTTTAGGGGTTTGGTGTTTGGTTGAATCATTTTATCCGATAATGTGTATTAAACCAAGCATACTTTGAATAGCAAATCCCTAACAGCCTAAAGCCTAACAGCCTAAAGCCTAACAGCCTAACGGAACGGTTTGGGTAAATTTACAGATACCCGAAATTGTATCCCCCCAAAAACAAGTCCAATTATATTCATTTCCGAAAGGGATTTCTTGTTTCAAATAACTTTAACAAAACCTTCATGATTCGGTTCCTTCGACACAACTTGATAGATAAAGCTCTGTGGGACAATTGCATCAGGTGTGCACCAAACGGAAATTTGAATTCATGGTCGTGGTACCTCGATATTGTAAGTCCCGGATGGTGCGCGTTGGTTGAGAACGACTATGAAATGGTTTTCCCTCTTCCGGTTTCTTCCAAAGCGGGGATAAAATACATTATGCAGCCTTATTTTACGCAGCAGTTAGGGCTTTTTTACCAATCATTACCAACTGATAATAAACTTGCTGAGTTTCTTGCAAGTATCCCACCCGAATATAAATACATTGATTTAAACCTGAATACATCCAATAAAATTGATCCTTCCGTAAATGTTTCGGAAATGACCAATATCGAATTGGATATGAATATTGACTACAAGAACCTGGCTTCTGCATATCAAACCAATTTGCAGCGGAACCTGAAAAAAGCAGCTCAAAACAAATTGGCCCTATCATTCGAGGTAAAACCGGAAGAAATGATTTTACTCTTCCGCAGCAATAAAGGTTTAGAGTTGCAACATTTAAAAGATAGTCAATACAAAATCATACAACAGATTGCAAAAGAAAGTATTAAACGAGGGCTTGCACAGGTTTGGGGCGTGTACGATGAGTATAATCAACTATCAGCCTGTGCTTTGTGGGTAATTAGCCATCAAAAGGCAATATTCCTGTTTTCGGCTGTCTCCGAACAAGGTAAAAAGTTAAACGCCATGCCATGGTTGGTTGATTCGTTTATCCATAGCCATGCCGGAAAACCGCTTACACTCGATTTTGAAGGATCGAATGACGATGGTTTGGCGAGGTTTTATTGCAGCTTTGGTGCAAAAAAAGTAACCTATCAACGTTTTAAGCATAATTTCTTGCCACTAGCATTTCAAATTGCGTTAAAAATTTGGAGAAAAAGCAGAAGGAAATTAAAATTATCTTAGCAGGTCAAGAATACTCAAACAAAGTGATTATATTTGTTGGGTCGGGAGTAAAGTTTATTGCCAAAATCACCTAAAAAATCAGGAGCATGGTTAACAATATCGGGAGCAAGAATTCAGTGGTAAACCAGTTTATTTGCGAATTGCGTGATGCCTCTGTTCAGAAAGATAGTATGCGTTTCAGGCTTAATATGGAGCGCTTGGGTGCCATTTTTGCTTATGAAATCAGCAAAACATTCGAGTACGAGCCAAAAGAAGTAGTAACTTCCTTAGGAACCGCCGAAATTCAAGGCATGAAGAGCAACCCTGTTTTGGCAACTATTCTTAGGGCGGGCCTGCCACTGCATCAAGGCATGCTAAATGTTTTGGATCGCTCTGATAATGCTTTTGTGTCGGCCTATCGCGAACATCGTAAAGATGATGGGTTTGCCATACAGATCGAATATGTTTCGAGCCCTGAACTGGAAAAACGTATCCTTATTCTTTCGGATCCAATGCTTGCAACCGGACATTCCATGGTGTCTTCCTACAAAGCTTTGCTGGCTCATGGGAAACCATCGCATACTCATTTTGTTTCGGTGGTTGCTAGTGTGCAGGGTGTTGAATACCTGAAACGGATGTTGCCAAAAACTGGCACAACTATTTGGTTAGCTGCTATTGACGATGAACTTACCGCCCAAGGGTATATTGTGCCTGGCCTTGGCGATGCCGGCGATCTCGCTTTTGGTATAAAAGTATAATTTCTTTACAGCAAACCATTTTTTTTAATTTGTTAAAATAAAATACAACAATAAAGCCTGTCGGGCGTTTTAACTGGAAACCAATTTGACGTGTCAGGATTTTTAAAAATATTGATAGTTTTTGCCGTTAGCAGCATCAAATTCCTGATAGCGCCAGCCTTGGGTTTCAGCTTGGGGCTGAATTTCATACAAACTTTGTTGTCAACTACTGCCGGTGGCATTTCGGGGGTTTTCATTTTCTTTTTTCTTAGCCGTTGGTTCTTGGTTTTGTATTCGCGTTTTTTTGCCGGCTATATGCATAAACTCAGAGTGAAAATTTATGGTTTCCTCAATAAGGAAATGCCTATATTTATACCTGCCAAGACGTTTACAAAGCGCAACAGGCTTATTGTTAAGGTAGTGAGGAAATATGGCCTGGTTGGGATTGTAACCCTTACACCCATTTTCCTTTCTATTCCTTTTGGAACATTTTTAGCCACAAGGTATTATTCGGCTAACCGTTTTTTGTTGGTTTATTTATGTGCATCGGTAGTGTTCTGGTCACTTTTTATGTCGTCGGCAATTTCACTGTTTTAGTAGGTTTTAAGTTTTTGGCTAATCCTCATTTTGAGGTGCTATTTATCAAATATTTTCTACTGATCTATTTTTTCTTGTCCTTTTGTCTTGACACAAAAGTACCAACTTAGCGAAGCGGTCTCATGAGCTCCTTTAAAAATAAGCAATTGGCGAATAAAAAGTCAAGGCTTTATATAAATTTTACACATCTGTATGCCTTGTTAAA
>CAJAXK010000309.1 GCA_903946925.1 uncultured Bacteroidales bacterium
ACAAATTCCCCAAAAGGGATAAATTCCAGCATGTTAAAATGGCCGAAGTAAAAGTAACCTGGTGGGATGGCGGATTGTTGCCTCCACGCCCCGAGGAGTTACCAGCCGGAGAAATAATGGGGCGCGATTCCAATGGCGGCTGCCTATTAATTGGCTCAAAAGGCAAGATAATGACAGGTTGTTATGGCAAAGATCCTTTCCTGCTTCCACTCGACTACGATAAAGACTACAAACGCCCGCCAAAGCAAATGCGAAGGGTTGATGGCCACGAAATGGATTGGGTACGCGCTTGTAAGGAAAATCCGGAAAACCGCGTAGAAACCAGTTCAAATTTTGGCTATTCGGGCCCGATGAACGAAATGGTGGTAATGGGTGTTGTTGCTGTAAGGCTTCAGGATTTAAAACGCGAACTCGAATGGGACGGCGAAAACATGCGTTTCACCAACATCAGCGATACTGATGAAATCAGGGTAGTGAAAAGCGATAAATTCCAGATTATTGATGGACATCCGCATTTCGATACCCAACACGATACCATGAACGCCAAACAAACTGCCGAGGAATATATCAAGCATACCTATAGGGCAGGATGGAGCTGGTAGGTTTTCGTATAATAATGAAATTTGAGAAAGAGTGGAATATGGAGTAAATGAACAGTTTAACAAGAGAACAAGAGAACAAGAGAACAAGAGAACAATTGAACAATTGAACATTTGAACAAGCGAACAATTGGTAATGAACTTTCAATACATTGATTATGGCAGAAAAGAAGTTTGATTTAGAAGATCGTTTAATAGACTTTGCTGTCGTGATAATTAATTTTGTGGAGGCATTGCCAAATAGAAAAGCTGCAAATCATTTAGGTGGCCAACTTCTAAGATCAGGAACTTCCCCTACCCTAAATTATGGAGAAGCAAGAAGTGCAGAATCCCGAAATGATTTCATCCATAAAATGAAAATTTGTTTGAAAGAATTGCGCGAATCATATAATTGCTTGAGAATTTTCCACAGAGCAGGTATTTATGATTCGGAGCAACAAATTCAATTTCTTTTGGCAGAGTGTAACGAACTTATTTCAATTTTTGTAAAAAGCATTTCTACTGCTACCATAAAGGAAATGGGTTCAAAAAGTGAGACTGTATAGCTTTATCGAATTTGTGTCATTTAAGACGGTTCAAATGCTCAATGCTTCGCGTTCAAATTTTCGGATGTTCAAGATTCAATACTTCTCGTTAAGTTGTTCAAATGTTCAAATGCTCAATTGTTCGAATGTTCAAATGTTCGAATGTTCGAATGTTCAAGTCTCTATGCTTCGCGTTCAAATCTTCAATAGGTCAAGGATCTACTTCCTATCTGCCCAATTTTCAGTAAATTGAAAGATTAAAACAAACACCAATAATAACCTCACAAAAACAAACCTTTATGAAACAACTACTTTTCGTATCCCTTATCGCAATTGCTATGATTTCGTGCAAACACACAGCACCAACTACCGCATCAAAAACCGTTAAAGTCGGGACTAGTGCACCAACAGTAAATTTTGTAAGCGCTGCCGAAAAAGCAGAAGGCTGGATCCTTCTTTTTGATGGCAAAACCACCGATCAATGGCGTGGCTATGGCAAAACCGATTTCCCAAAAGGCTGGGTAATTAACGACAATGCCATACAATGCATTGGTTCGGGCAAAGGCGAAGCTGGTCAAGGCGGCGACATTATTACCAAAGAACAATTCAAAAACTTTGAGCTTACCCTCGAATGGAAAATTTCGGAAGGTGGTAACAGTGGTATTTTCTATCAGGCTCAGGAAATTGCCGGCGAGCCGATCTGGAAAAGCGCACCCGAAATGCAAGTGCTCGATAACGCAAAACATCCTGATGCAAAATTGGGAGTGGATGGAAACCGTCAGGCAGGTTCGCTATACGATCTGATACCAGCCAAACCACAGAATGCCAAACCTGCAGGCCAATGGAACAGCGTGAAAATTATGGTGTACAAAGGAACCGTAGTGCATTACCAGAATGGTGTTCAAGTACTTGAGTACCACCTTTGGACAGATGACTGGAAAAAAATGTGCGCCAACAGCAAGTTCAAAGATTTCAACTACTTTGTTGATACTGCTCCCGAAGGTTATATTGGCTTACAGGATCATGGCGACGATGTGTGGTACAGGAATATAAAAATCAGAAAACTATAACCTATTTGCCCATCCAATTAAAAGGCAGCTTTATGCTGCCTTTTTTGGTTTATTTGCTTAAAAACTAGCCCTAAACACAGGATAAAATTTCGCCAATCAGTAACACACCTACCTTCGACACTTGGGTGGCGCAGAACGATTTAACCCATTGAGAACCGCATAAACGGTATAAAAATCGTTTATTACTTGCAAAAATTCGATTCTCAGAAACTCTACTGTGAATTGGTTGGCGCATTGTCGAAGCCATGAGGCCCGAAATAAATATTAACGTATAGTATCCGAAACATAATCCCATCCACCACCCAAGGCTTGGTATAGTTTCACTGTTGAGGTAAGCTGAAGCTGAAAGGCTTCCGAAGCTTTGAGCTCTGAACTGAACGACGACCGTTGCAAATCAAGCACTTCTATGTAGCTGGTCATTCCGCCATCGTATCGAACCCACGACAGTTTTACGGCATCACGCGCAGCCTTCACTTGTTCCACGCGCAGTTCAAATTCATTTTTATAACTACTCACTGCAATCATGGCATCTTCTACTTCACGCAATGCCAGTAGTATCGAGGTTTCGTAATTATTCAGCAATTCAATGGTGCGTTCTTTTTCAATTTCAATCCTAAAATCATTTGCCTTACTGTTAAAAATGGGCCCAAGTATTTGGGCACCTATTGATGCAAAGCCTGCAACAGGGTTAACGAAATTCAACCCTGTATTTGCATTAATCGTAAACGAAGGATATTTAAGTGCTTCGGCAGCGCCAATCCGCTCGGTTTGCGCATTCAGTTTGCGTTCAGCTAACAAAATGTCGGGCCGCCTGTCGAGAAGCTCTGAGGGCAAACCCACCGGAAGTTCGGGAGGGAGGAGCTGTTGCGCGAGAGGCAATCCGCGTAGTATGGATTGTGGTGGCATCCCCATAAGGGCACTTATAACATTTTCCAACTGTTTGCGCAAACGGGTAAAAGTCTGGATGGCAGTTTGAGCCTCCAGCAATTGGATTTTGGCCATATTCAGGTCAACTTCGCTTACAAAGCCTCCTTTGTACCGTGCTTTCACTATTTCGAGGTTAGCTTTCCATGTTTCAGTGGTTTTTTCGGTAATAACCAAACGGTTGTCCAGGTCCCTCAACGTAAAATAGGCAATTGCAGTTTCCGAAATCAGCATTATTTTCAACGCCCTGTATGCTTCTTCGGAAGCCAGATATTCCTGTAATGCCGCTTCGTTAAGCCGGCTTATTTGGCCCCACATATCAATCGAGTACGAAACATCGACTAAGGCCGAATAATCATTGTTTAATCCTGATGAACCTGTACTCACCAATGAACTTCCACCGGCCGAATAATTGACACGCGGATACAGATCGGCTTTCGCAATGCCAATGGCCGACCTGGCCTGGTTCATGCGGGAAACAGATGATTTTAAATCTTTGTTGTTTTCGAGCGTTAAATGGATAATATTTTCAAGCACGGTATCCTTAAACAGCGACCACCAAGGAATATTGGCGATAGAGGAATCGGAGGGAAAATCCTGGCTGTAAGTGTTGGGCAAGGGTTCAACAGGCCGCACATAGTTTGGGCCAAGTTTGCAGGAAAATATGGCTATTGTTAGCAGGAAACTACTTGCTAAAAACGGCAAAAGGAACTTTCTATTTACTATCAATCCACTCATCCCTCAGATTTTAATTTTTTTATGAAGCCCATCCGGTCAATCAATCGGAATGTAATTACCATATAAACCATTGCAACCCCTATCTGAAAGACCCTTGCCCAGACTATATCGCCAGCTTCACCGGCAAGAGAAATCACATTTCCCAAAATAAGCAGGAAGGTGGAAAATGCCATGCCAAATAATGGGGCAGTCGGTTTGCCACTAAAAAGGCCATTCGCAAAAAGCAAGCCAACCAACAAGGTAAGCATGCCCGAATATATGAAACTGGTTGCTGCCGTGAGGAGGTTAAAGACTATAATGGCAGCAAGGCCTCCGCCCAGGTTGGCCAGAATCATGGCCACGCTTGTTTTTTTATTGGCAGCCGCGGGGTTCATCGATAGTATGGCTATAAAAAATAAAATCAGCATGGAACCTGACCAGTTGAAAACAAAGAAAACTACCACTACAGGAATTACGACCATTGATTTGGTTATGGCTGAAATAAACCGCTGCCTTGCAGATGGTTGATCAACCGCATTTTTTTTATCGCTGGCAACAACAGTCCCGGTATTTGGAAAAATGAAGTTTATCACCCATGCCAGCAGTACCGCAAGCAAAGCGTTAACAAAAAGGTTAACGGCTACAATGCTTCCCAGTTCGGCAGATTGCAACGACATCATCGGGATCAGCAACAGCGAGATAATAAGCCAAACCTTCATGGATTGCAGGGCGGTGGTATAATAAATATGGAAGAGGATAAGTGCAAGCAAAGGGAGAAATACCAAAGGGTAAGCGAGGAAAAACCGGCTAAAAACAACTCCGGCAAAACTGGCAATTCCCACCGAAAACAGAAATCCGGCACTGCTTTTCAGTGTCGGGGCTTTTGCCGTTGGAGCCAGAAAATTCAAAGCCAGAACCGGTGTAAAATAAGCAAGTTGGTAATCGAACCCTAAAGCAACCATCATAATAATGGCCGACCCGATGGCATACCTCAAAATCCCCTGAAGTTGTACACTGGGAAAGGTTGCAATTGTTATGGCTGATGAGTTACCTGACATACGACAACCAACTGATTAAACGTATCCTCAGTTTTCCAAGAAATTCGAGGAAACCTCTCTTTTCGCTGGTGAAAACAAGCACATCCACTTGGCCGCCTAACCGGATTTTATCAGGGAAATCGGCAGGGTTAAAGGAAATGACAACAGGAAACCGCTGCGGATCGAGCAACCAGCCGGTGGTGCCTTTAACATCGGGAAGGTCGCCGCGGTTGGTATTGCCGGTGGATACACCATATCCTATGCTTCTCACCTTGCCATGAAAGATTTTTCCCGGCAGGACATCCAGCGAAAAATCAACATCGTTGCCCGGTTTCATCAACGAAATATTATTCTCCTTCATATCGGCTTCAATCCAGTAATCGCTGCCGGAAACCAATGTTGCCAAAGCTTGGCCAGCGGCTGCGTAATATCCCAGGTCAATACTGAAACTTTCAATATATCCTTCGGCTGTGGCGATTACTGTGGTATAAGCCAGGTCGAGTTGTGCCTGTTCAAGAGCTT
Source organism: uncultured Bacteroidales bacterium (assembly GCA_903946925.1). GTDB lineage: Bacteria > Bacteroidota > Bacteroidia > Bacteroidales > UBA4417 > UBA4417. The sequence continues at coordinate 5,394 of CAJAXK010000309.1, forward strand.
TTAGGGCAGAGATAAACTCGGGGTTTGATGGTCCGGAAACCCCTAAAGTTTGTTGTGTCCGTTCTAGGTCAGCCTCTGCTGATGTAACATGTTCAACAGCTTGCATGTATGAGGTTTCAGCCTGATCCCTGTCGGATTGTGAGAGCGCTCCCGGATTTTCCTGCATCACCTTCTGCACCCTATCCCAATTGCGCTGTGCCCGGTCGAGCTGAGCCTTTGAAACACCTAAGCGCCCGACAGCCGATTTAACCGAGGCGGTTTGGGCTGCAACACCTTGGGCTGTATTGTCGAGGTTTGCTTCGGCTTTTTCCACAGCAAGTTGAAATGGCCGCCTGTCAATCTGAAAAAGTGTGTCGCCAGGCTTCACTTTCGAATGCAGGTGAACATTAATCTGGGTGATATTGCCCGAAACGCTCGATACAATCGGAACCATCAACCCATTAAAACGCGCCTGATCCGTATATGGCGCATGACGGTCCGACAGGACATACCAAATAAAAAACAAAACAGAAATGAGCATTACCACAACGGTAATTAGCCTAACTGGCGATGCTTTGCCTTTTGAACTTTTTTTAGCCTGTTTCGCTCCTGTTTGAAGGCTGGTTTCAGTTTGTTCAGGTTTATTTATTTCTTCATCCATAACGTTCTGTTGAAAAACCTATCCGTATTTCTTCCGTTGACAGTTATTCCTGTGGCTCCGTTTCATTTATCCACGAAACCAGCATTTTATATCCAATCGACACCACGATAGCCCCGGTGAAAAGCCCGATAAAACCCGAAAGCATAAACCCACCTATTACTCCCAGGAAAATTACCAACATTGGAACAGGCGCCCCTTTGCCAAGCAGGATGGGTTTAAGCACATTGTCGGACATACCGCCAAGAAACAAAAAGACTGACCACAAAATAGCCGGAACGGTATTGAGAACCGAGAAAAGATAAATTATTACCGGAATTACAACCAGAGTAGGCGGGATTTGTAATATGGCCAACATCAGTACAATGAGTGTCCACAATCCTGCAAAAGGTACCCCAGCCAGCAGAAACCCTATGCCTATTATAAACGCTTGGATAAATGCCACACCCAAAACCCCTTTCACAACATTCCCCACAGTTTTTACAATAACATCGGCAAAATCGTCCCCTTTGCCGCCTGCAAGTTTCCTGAAAAGTTTCCTGGAAGAATCGCCAACGCCGGGCACTACCAATAAAACCCCAGCTATAATCAACGATACAATCATCTGAAGCCCTCCGCTCAAGCTGCTCATCAAGCCTTTTATAAAAGCTGTGCCATAGTCGATAATCTGATCTTTATATTGTGCCACGGTTTGTTCGAGGCTTGATGAGGCAGAACTCCAAAACCCATAAACCGCATCTCCGATCAAGGGCCAGCCTTTAACCTTCTCAGTCGGAGGGGGAATGCTGAGGGTACCGGCATCAAAATTTGTCTTTAAATCCCTTGCGCCATCAATAATCGAACCCAGAAACAACCAGCCGGGCACCAGGATCAGGACCAAGCCTGATAAAACTATGATAAAGGAAGCAAGTTTGGGCCTATCGCCAATTTTAGCCGAAAGCGACTTGTGTAAAGGCATCATGGCAATGCCAAGAATAAATCCCCATAACAAAATACTTGTAAAAGGGAAAAGGATCATTAGGCTCCATGCAATAATCAAAGCCAGGAAAGCCAGCCGGATCATGACATCATAAATGTTTTTGGTTGTGATTTGGTTGTCCATTTGTTAGTTTTTAAAGGGTTTCGGAATCAAAAATATAAATGTTTCCCGTAAAAGCAATCATTTTGTGGTTTTTACGCTTCCGGGGGTGCATTTCGTTTTCAGGTTTTTGCAATCAAAAAGGGTCCAGCCAGTGCTCTTTCAGAAAACTTTTCCGGTTCCCTTACTTGTATTTTAATCCTAAGATTGGGGTAAAAATGCTTAAACCCTTATTAATTAGTAGGTTAAACTTTTCAGGCATTGTAATATGATAAAACTGGCTTTGGCAAAGATAGGAAGCCGGACTTGACTTTTCAATAGAACTAAAGTACTATTGATTTACAGCGGGTTGGTGAATACTTTTGTATAAAATCCATCAGTTATATTTTGATCAATCAACTAAATACCATTAATGGTTTACTTAATAGATGATGATAAATTTGAGAGACGGGGATTTGAGATATTTCTTAATTCCACAGGAATGGAGCATAAATCCTTTGGGAATGCAGAAGACTATTTGTCAACTGTAAAACCAGAATCTACCGACATCCTTGTTCTTGACCTTCATCTGTCCGGAATGAATGGTTGTGAGTTGTTGAACCAAATGAAAAGCGTTTAATACGGTTTTGACCAAAAAAGATAGAACAGAAAATACGGTTTATTAAGTATTGCCCAGGATTTGGAAACGATGTAATTTTAATTCCTTCAAAACCATGCCATTTTGTAACAAACCATTAAAGTGAAAAAATTTAACCGGTATAAAATATGATTTTTCTACAACTCGCTATTTTATTGATCTGCATCTTTTTAGGTTCCCGCATGTCGGGAATCGGTTTAGGTGTAATGGGGATGATCGGGCTGCTAATCCTGCTATTTGTATTTGGTATGCAACCTGCCGATCCGCCACTCGAAGTCATGCTTATTATACTAAGTGTTGTAACTGCCGCTGCGGCCTTGCAAGCAGCCGGGGGCATGGACTATTTGGTGAATGTAGCAGCAAAAATACTGCGTAGCCATCCCGAGCAAATCACTATTTTGGGGCCGTTGGTTACCTATTGTTTCACGCTGTTTGCCGGCACCGCACACATTTCTTACTCCATACTGCCAATCATAGCGGAGGTTGCCACCAAAGCAAGGGTAAGGCCCGAGAGGGCATTAAGCATGAGTGTTACCGCTGCACACATGGGTATTACAGCCAGTCCTGTATCTGCTGCCTCGGCTGCACTACTTACGGTTTTGGTTGCGAGTGGGGTCAAACTTGCTGATATTCTTCTTATCTGCATTCCTTCAACCCTTATCGGTGTAATTATCGGAATATTGTTTGTGCTGAAACGAGGCAAAGAGCTGGATAAAGATACCGAATTCCTCGAAAAAATGAAAGATCCTGCTTTCGCCAAAAGCATTGACGGGGAACAAAACAACTCAGAAATTGTGCTAAAACCCGGTGCTATAAAATCTGTAATAATTTTTGGAATAGCTGTTTTAGGGGTTGTTTTATTGGGATCGTTTCCGGCCCTGCTCCCTGAATTTTCGGGCAAGGATGGGTTTATGCCAAATTTTGCAGTAAATGCTTCTGGTCAGGTACAAATCCCTTCAATGATCATGATGATTATGCTGGGAGCTGCCGGGTTGATAATCCTTTTCGCAAATACCACTGCAGCGCAGGTTACCAAAGCAAGTCTTTTTTCATCCGCAGGCTCGGCAACTATTGCCGTATTTGGGGTTGTGTGGATGAGCGGCACTTTTATGGAACATAATTATGTTCTGATTAAAAATACTTTAGGCGAATTGGTTACCGCTTATCCATGGACTTTCGCACTTGCACTGTTTGCACTAAGCATTTTGCTTTTCAGCCAGGCCGCAACAACCAAAGCATTGATGCCATTGGGATTGTCGCTCGGATTGGCTCCTGCTTTCCTGGTTGGGATTTTCCCCGCTGTGAACGGCCATTTTTTCATTCCCGGTTATCCCACCCTGCTCACCGCCATTCAATTCGACCGTACCGGAACCACAAAAATAGGAAAGTATGTGCTCAACCACAGCTTTATGTTGCCCGGTATAGTTACCACCGTAGCAGCAGTGGTTGCTGGTTTAATTTTGCAGACCATATTATTATAAACCACTTTTTTACAAACCATTAAATACTTAACTAATGAAAACAGTTTCCAAATTACTATTGCTTGCAACTGCTCTTTTCCTGGGTTTGGGTTCCTTTAGTCAGGAATTCAGGACAGAAAAAGATTTATTGGGCGAAAAACAAATTCCTGCCGACGCTTATTACGGAGTTCAAACCATGCGGGCACTGGAAAATTTCCAGGTGAGCGGGGTAAAAACAAATTTCTACCCCGATTATGTTCGCGCTTATGCTATGGTTAAGCTGGCTGCTGCCCTCGCCAATACTGACGTTGGCAGGATGAAGAAAGACCGGTTGGATATGATTGAAAAAGCATGTAAAGCTGTAATGGAAGGGAAATACCACGACCAGTTTTTAACCGACCTTTATCAGGGCGGTGCCGGTACATCGGCCAATATGAATGCCAACGAGGTATTGGCAAACATTGGGCTTGAAATGGGTGGCCACAAAAAAGGCGAGTATCAATATCTTGAGCCGCACGACGATTTAAACATGGGCCAATCTACCAACGATGTGTATCCTACCGCCATTCATGTTGCGTTGTTGTTGCATAACGACAAGGTGGTGAAGGAAGCAGAATTACTGTCGCAGTCGTTCCATAAAAAAGGTGATGAGTTTAATACGTTCCTAAAAATGGGACGCACCGAAGGGCAAGATGCTGTACCAATGACTCTTGGGCAGGAGTTTCATGCTTTCGGGGCGCAGATTGACGATGCTATTGGGGCTTTACGCGATGCCGAAGCTTACCTTTGCCAGGTAAATATGGGAGCTACTGCTATTGGCACAGGCATTACCGCAACACCGGGCTACGATGTAAAATGCGCAGCCCAACTTGCAAAAATTACCGGGAAACCAATCATACTTGCTAAAGATCTTATTGGTGCCACAAGCAGCATGCAGGCCTTTGTCCTGTTTTCGTCTGCCTATAAAAATTTAGCTGTTACATTATCAAAAATCAGCAGTGATTTGATTTTCCTGGCAACAGGTCCACGTACCGGAATTTTTGAAATCAATTTGCCTGCACTCCAACCGGGTTCGTCTATCATGCCCGGCAAAGTTAACCCTGTTATGCCCGAGTTGATGAACCAAATATGCTACAAAGCAATTGGTAATGATGTAACTGTTACTGTTGCTTCGCGCGATGGGCTTCTGCAGTTGAACGCTTACGAACCGGTGGTTGCTATTGCTATCATGGAAACCCAAGCAATATTTTATAAATCGATGCCCCTTTTCAGGAAAAACTGTATTGATGGCATTACCGCCAACGAAGATGTAATGAAACATTATATCAACCGCAGCGTGGGTATTGTAACTGCGTTGAACCCTGTACTTGGGTACGAAAAAACCACCGAGCTGGCAAAAGAAGCACTCGAAACGAATAAAGGCATCCTGGAACTGATCCGCGAAAAGAAATTGCTGACCGAAGACCAGATTAAAAAACTCCTGGATCCAGCTGCAATGACCGGGCAAAAATAGGGATATGGCAAAGTCGGCCGGGAATTTGAAAGTGCGTTTTTAAACTTGCCGTAAACCCGAAAATCAAACCCAAAAATAATAGCAAAAATAATAGCAAACTTTTCATCATTAACTTAAAAACCAAAACTATGAAACAAATTTCTTTCAAAAGCACTCTTGTTGCTTTATTGCTCATTGTGAGCATAATTGCTAATGCGCAGGACAAAAAACTGCCCAATATTGTTATACTTGCTACAGGCGGTACCATTGCCGGTGCCGGTGCAAGTTCCACAGGCTCGGCTTATACTTCGGGTCAGGTTAAAATTGAGGCAATGATCGATGCTGTTCCGAATATCAGGACATTGGCCAATTTAAAAGGGGAACAACTTGCTAACGTAGGCTCGCAGGATATGAGCGTAAAAGTGTGGCTCGACCTTGCAAAACGGGTTAACGAGCTTTTGGCAACAAAAGAATGTGATGGTGTTGTAATTACCCACGGAACCGATACACAGGAAGAAACTGCTTATTTCCTGAACCTAACCGTTAAAAGTGATAAGCCGGTTGTGTTAACGGGTTCCATGCGCCCTTCAACAGCATTAAGTGCCGACGGCCCGCTTAACATGTACAATGCCGTTGCCCTAGCTGCAAATCCTGCCGCTAAAGGTTATGGGGTTATGGTGGTTATGAACGATGAAATACACGCAGCCAAGGACGTTAAAAAAATGTATTCTACACCTGTTCAAACATTCCAATCGCCACAAGAAGGTATGATAGGGACTGTAATTTTTGGCGATATTTTGTTTTTCCACAAACCTCATGGAAGAAATACCATAAACAGCGAGTTCTCAGTAGCTGGGGTTACATCTTTGCCACGTGTTGACATTGTGTATGGATGTGCCGACATGTCTCCCGATTTAATCGATATTATGGTTAAAGCAGGTGCCAAAGGGATTGTTATTGCAGGGGTTGGAGATGGAAATATGAATGCCGCAACGCTTGAAGCTGCAAAAAAAGCTGCAAAAAATGGCATTACGGTTGTAAGGGCCACGCGTGTGCCAATAGGGGCAGTGCTCGTTAAAGGCGAAGTGAACGATAAAGAATTTGGCACCATCTGCTCCGATGAATTGAACCCACAAAAAGCCCGGGTGCTTTTAATGCTTGCCTTACAGAAACAAAGGAGCTGGGACGATATGCAGAGACTGTTCCTCGAATATTAACCAAACGACCCCAAACTATGAAAGCAATCTATAGTAAAATATGGATACTTGCAATCCTGTTTCTGCCTGTCGCATTAATGGCACAGGTTAAAGAACCACAGGCAGGTGACACAACGTATTACAAGACACTCATCCCGGCAGAAAAACAAAACCTGCTGAAGAATATGAGTATGATAGCAAACATGCGTTTTGCCCTGCGTAATGAATTTCAGGATGGCGAATACACCCAAACAAGGTTCTCGAATGAACAATTCAGGCTGGAAATAAAGGGTAAAGTGCATGACAGGGTGTACTTCCGTTTCCGTGATCGTTATACGCGGGCCCAAACTGCCGAATCGGTCGATAACCTCAGCCGCTCAACCGACCTTGCTTTTGTGAGGGTTGATTTAACCGATAAGTTAAGTATTGCCGGCGGTAAAATGTGTGCCGACTGGGGCGCCTACGAATTCGATTACAATCCGATCGACATCTATGAGTACTCCGATATTATTGAATATGCCGATAATTTCCTTACCGGGGCACAGTTAGCCTATACCATTACGCCCAAGCACCAGTTAACTTTCCAGATACTCGATTCGAGGACAAAAACCTTCGACGAATTGTATGGCCCACAGCCTAATTTCGAAGAATCAAAAATGCCCCTTGCTTTTGTGCTCAATTGGCGCGGTAGTTTCTTCGAAGGCAAGTTTAACACCATTTGGGCGTATGCATTTCACAACGAAGCCAAAAACACGCTGTTGGATGAACCAGGCGGGATGAATTACATTGCACTGGGCAACCAGTTGAAACTTGGTAAATTTACTGTGGAATACGATTATAAATGGAGTCAGGAAGATCTTGACCGTACACATATTGTAAGTGATGAAATCCCTGATGATTTGTATAGCTATGCTGTAGAGAAAACCGTTTATATCGGACATTGGCTGCACCTGTATTACAGGGTAAGCCCCAAAGTTAATCTGGCTTTTGTTGGCATGGTTGACATAGCCAACTGGCAGGATGACCTGGATCCACAGAAACCAACAGGAGATGACAATATACGTAAAGCCTACGGTTTTATCCCTACAGTTGAGTACTATCCGTTCAAAGACCTGAACCTGCGGTTTTATGCAAACTTTGTTGGCAGATCGTATGTGTATTCCGACAATGCTAAAAACCGGTTCGGCGTTGTTGATCATAATAATGGAAGATTTGCCATTGGATTTGTAACACCATTAGGAATTTTCTAATTAGGGTTTGTTTTAAAACTTGATTCACCCTAAAATTTACGAATTACAAATTACGATTTACGATTGTTTTTCAGCGAGTTAGATTCGTCAATCGTAACTCGCACATAGTAAATAGAAATAAGTATCGACTTTATGGACAGACGCTAATTAAAGGGTTGGTTGATGGTTGGCCGGAGGCGGTATTTTGAAAGTTTGGTATAACTGAAATCAAATTGAGGTTTTTTCATTTGTACTGAACAATACGGCTTCCGGCTTTTTTATGTCGCAATTTTCTTAAAGCGGGAAAATAATTACCTGAAATAGAATAATTATGGAAGAGAATACCATACAAACTGGATGGAAAAAAAATAAAAAGGTTTTCCTTTTCATTTTGTCGTTTCTACTCGCATTGGGTTTAACTTTTTTATTGAAGGAACCAACATTTACCGACTCTCAGGTTTATGTAATCTTTCTTTTGTTATTCTCAATTAGCTTGTGGCTTACCGAAGCCATGCCGGCTTTTGCGGTTAGTTTGTTCATAATAGCCTATCTGGTATTTGCCTTGGGTAACAGCTACCTGAATTCAGCACCCGAAAATATTGAAAAGTATGCCCAAACATTTTCGAGCAGCATGATATGGCTACTGCTTGGCGGTTTTTTTTTGGCTGCCGCCATGACAAAAACCAAGCTCGACCAGGCACTTTTTAAATACACACTTAAAATATCGGGGACAAATCCACGACACTTGCTTATTGGCCTCATGGGCACAACCATGGTCGCCTCCATGCTTATGTCGAACACCGCAACAACTTCCATGGTTATTGCAGCCATTCTACCATTGGTGGCATCACTCGGAAAAAAATCAGGCATTTCAAAAGCACTACTCTTAGGGATTCCTTTGGCCGCCGCCACTGGGGGCATTGGCACAATTATCGGAACGCCCCCAAATGCAATTGGTGTCGGAGCTTTGAAAAGTGCAGGAATTATTGTCGAGTTTATCGACTGGATGAAATTTGGCATCCCTGTTTCATTTGTCCTTACAGCTATTGGTTGCTTTGCATTGATCAGGATATATATAAAGGACACATCCCCCATATCGCTGGCTTTCCTCGAAGATCAAGAGGCTAAATCTTCCGGTGAATCAATCCTGAAACGTAAAATTGTAGTTGGAGTAATCGTGTTGACTGTTGGATTATGGTTGACTGCTTCCCTGCATGGGCTAACAGTGGCATCTATTTGCGCTATTCCGCTGGTAATACTTACAGTTACAGGTGTGCTTGAGGGAAAAGATATTCAGGGATTGCCCTGGGATACATTGCTGCTGGTTGCCGGGGGTTTGTCGCTCGGATTGGCTCTTGAACAGACTGGTTTGCTAAATCATTACGCTGATATGCTGATATCTATGAAATTAAACAGCATGGTGTTGATTTTTGTTTTTGCCTATTTAACAATGCTTGTTTCCAATATTATGAGCAATACGGCAGCAAGTACGGTTATGATTCCGCTGGGGATGGCAATTTTGCCGGACCTGAAGTTAGAAATTGCAATGATTATAGCTATTTCGGCTTCCACTGCAATGTTTTTGCCGGTTTCAACGCCTCCGAATGCAATTGCTTACAGCACAGGTTTACTCGAACAAAAGGATTTCAGGCTGGGAGGAATATTGGTTGGTTTGCTTGGGCCGATGCTGGCGATACTTTGGGTAATGCTTGTCGCCTGACCGAATGCTTTTCTTTATAAAAATTGTATTGGGTGAAAACAAACAAGCCGTATTGAGTGCATAAAGTTCCGCACAAATTGTATTTGCCTGCTTATAAGCATTCGGACTCAAATAGATTAATTGAACACTTTAATTGGGAGGCCCTCAGAAAACTTTGTTACTCAAAAATGTTTAGAAAAATCGCCTTTTCAACAAACGAAAAAAAACATTGATAGACGGAAAGTGAAATGGCCTCTCGAGACGACTGAATTTCAACAAACTAATTACTAAACTCTTAATGGGCTGAGGTAAATTTGTTATTTTTACCCTCAGGTTTCGCTGCTGATAATTGAGGTTTCAGTTTTTTAGGATATACATTCTACAGTTCGTAGAGACCTCAGCATTAAATTTTTAGTACCGGTTCATCTTATGCTGAAATGGAGAGTTGGGAAATTATTAGTTGATTTATGATTTTCGGCAATGGAACTTTAAGTTTTGGTATTCGCCTGACGCTTGAGTTTAGCTTATAAAATCGCAAAAAGGGTAACAAACGAAATCTCTAATATGTCGCCCAAGCAGTGGCCGAACAAGTTACCCAGGATGATTTTGAAAACGGTTTAATTTATCCGCGTGTAAGCGATATTTTGAAAGTTTCGCTAAATGTAGCTGTAAAAGTAGCCGAAGAAGTTTTTGCAAGTAAATTGGCCGGAATCGAACAACCAAATGACATCAGGGCATTTATAAAAGAAAAAATGTTTGTTCCTTTGTACAAATAATGCCGAGATTATCAAACGGAATCCATAAACAAACAACTTACACACCAATAAGCTTTACCTCACTTTAGAAAATTAACTAAACATCAAATTTTTACTAATAAATCCTAAAAACCAAAAACTATGAAACTAAAATTCCTTTTCCCATTTATGGCCATGGCATTTCTTGTTGCATGCGGCCCTTCCACCAAACTCGAAAAGAGCTGGGCCGACCCTTCGTTTAATGCATCAATGAAGCCTTTTACCAAAGTTTTGGTTATTGCCCCACTCCGCGATGTTAATTCGCAAAGGATTGCTGAGGATAAAATTGTAATGCAACTTCAAAAAGGCGTGGTTGGGATCCAGTCCTATTCATACCTCACCCCTGCAGATACCGCTTTAACTTTGGTTGAGAGCAAACTAAAGAAAGATGGTTTTGATGGCCTAATTGTTATGCGCCTCACCACCGTTGAAAAATCACTATCGTATAACCAAGGCAGCTATTACGGTGGTTATGGATATCCTTATGGCGGGTACTACGGATATCGTGGATATGGATATGGCGGATATTATGGTGGCGGATATTCACCGGGATATTATTCCGAAGACAAAACCTTCCTGGTCGAAACAAACTTCTATTCAATCAGTAGCCGCAAATTGCTTTGGTCCGGAACAACTTCAACATTAAACCCCACAAGTTTGGATCAAACCCTTGGTGAGATTATAGCTACAATTAAGTATGAGCTTAAGAAAAAGGGGATTTTGGCAAAGTAAATTCAACCGCTTTCGTAACCTTGGGTAAAACGGATTGGTGCCAATTCAGTTTTTACAAAGCGTTATAAAACATATATTTGCCAAGGGTTTAGCAGTGGGTTCAGTAAGTATTAATAAAAAACCAACTGAGAGTCCCCTCCGATAACCCTAAAAAGAGGAAACCACGGAGGCACAGAGGACACAGAGGTACACGGAGTATTGTTAATCAGCACTATAAACTTTGTGAACCTTAGAGTTTTAGTGCCTTTGTGGCAAAAATAGACTTATCGGAATAGACTCAACTAAATACTCAAAATCTGTGAAATCCGTGACAATAATGGTAGATTGAGGGGTGATAGGTTACAATTCAGAAAAGTAAAACATCAGTAAAAAGAAACATGACCTTTGGAGCAACAGCTACTTTCAAACAAGCTTTTGAAATAAAGGCTGTTGCTTCATTTCGTAATATACTGGTTTTCATAATTGTATGCTCTTGTTTACATACTAAGGCACAAACTACCAGTTTTACCCAATTGGGCAATGAAATACAATTTGTGCGTGCAATTAGCGACAAATTTGCAGCCGAGGTATATTTGGGGGGCACATTCAGCAACACGCCTACCGAAAACACGGTGCTGAGCACAAATATCCAACGCTATTTTACAGCTTGGGTCCATTATTATTATTCGCCGCGCTGGAAATTTTCCTCCTCGCTTGCTTACTATTACAACAAAGATGTACCCGATATTGGACAGTATTTTTCGCCCGAATGGCGGTTAAGCTTGCAGGGGATGTATTATTTCCATAAAACCGGATATACGTTGGTTACACGGATGAGGGGCGAGTTCAGGTACATGATGAATTCGGAAGGGGTTTACGAGGACAAGTACCGCTATAGGCAGATGATAAAATATGTAAAGCCAATCAATGGAAAAGCAATGCGAAAAGGGATTGTATATTTTCTCACTTCTGAGGAACTGTTGTTCAAGCCAAAAGCCAAAACCACCGGTGTAACATTTTTCGACCGCAACCGTTTCGAACTTGGTGCCGGCTATATGGTAACCGACGATTTACAGCTTGAATTATCGTATGTAAATGAGTTTGTTCCCCGCGATAATGGTAACGAAATGTATAATGTTGTGAATTTTACGGTAACGTTTAACAACCTCTTGTCGAAGCTGAAAAAACATATTGGTTTACAATCGTTGAAAGAGATTCCTGAAGAATAACTACTTCTTTTTTTCTTCCTCGGCCTCCTTCAAAAAACAATTCAACTGTTCCATAAGTGCTGCTTTATGCAATTTAAAAACATAAGCCCTTATGCCTTCATCCCCGTTCATGTTTATCCTGGCTTCGGTAACTTCAAAATTGGTCAACAGTTCAAGATCCTTATTTTCAATCAGGTACACTAATTTGAAAACGGTATCCTTTCTGATATAGCGGCTGTCGAAATGTTCGAGGGTACAGGTTTTACCGCCCGAAAGTTTTAGCTCAAGGTTATCCTTCAAATCGTTTCCTGCTGGTTTTTCAGGAAAAGGTATTGGAAACAACTCGAGGAAATAGCTTTCTTTATCGGTAGAAATACAACCGTTCAACGATTTGGAGCTTGTCCAGTAAAAGTTAACCGGTTCCATAAAATAAACCATTGATCCAGTGGCCGATACACGGTTTTGAATTTCGCATTGCGGGAACGAAACAAGGGAAATTAATAGTAAACCCGACAGCAGGGCCGTCTTTTTGATCAATGAATCCATATTGCTCGTGTTTACCACAAAGATAATTAAATTTCGCCTTAAAAAGTTTTCTTTCTGGAATAATAATTAGTGGGATTTCTAAAAGGATTACGAAAAATGAGGGTTGTTGTGATTTTTTTGTAAACAATACACTTGCCGCCCTACCAAAGCAATAGTTTAGTCGGCCACTATCAATTTTCATTGTTTGCTAAATGCAGCCGATTGAACAAATAATTCAAATCCTAAAAATTCCCCCTTTCGAATACTTCTTATTACCACCTGATAAAATGAACACTAACATTAAAAACTAAGAAAATATGGAAAATCAATCTACAAACAATTCGGTGTACGATGTAACTATCCGCCTTTTTATCCTCACATTAGTTGTAGGCTGGTGCCTCATGATCCTCTATCCTTTTGTGAGCATTATTTTGTGGAGCCTAATACTTGCAATGGCAATGCACCCACTGCATAGCCTCTTATCGCGAAAAATGGGCGCGAAACCAAAACTCGCATCAGCTATTATCATTCTATCATTGCTTATTGTTGTAATTCTTCCAACATGGATGTTGATTGATTCGCTTGTTATTGAAATAAAAATGCTCAAAACTGCCTACGATAGCGGCAGCTTAGCGGTTCCACCACCTAACGAAACAGTAAAAACCTGGCCAATTATTGGCAACAGCCTTTACGATATCTGGTACAATGCCTCTGAAAACCTGGAGCAACTGGTAGTGAAGTATAAAGACCAACTTCTTGCCATTGGGGGTGTGGTTGGTAAAGGGATATTAAATGCTATAAGCGGAGTAGCTCAGATTGCAATCTCATTTGCCATAGCCGGCGTGCTTTTAGCATTTGGCGGGGCTGGCGATGAAGTGCGTAAATTCTTCAGGAAATTGGCTGGTAAAAGGGGCGATGAATTTGCCGATATGACCGTTAAAACCGTGAGCAGTGTTGTAAAAGGGATTATTGGGGTAGCTCTGATATTGGCCATTTTAAACGGGTTGTTGTTCCTTTTGGCAGGCATTCCGTATGCCGGAATATGGACATTGTTGGTGTTTGTTTTAGGGGTACTGCAATTGCCATTATTCTTTATCACAGTGCCTGTTATTGCATATATGTTTGCAGAAAAAGAGCTTGTATCAGCAATAATTTGGACGGTTTTGCTGTTGATTGCAGGCCTGTCCGACAATGTCCTCAAGCCCATTTTGCTGGGTAAAGGAGCACCGGTGCCAATGCTCGTGATTTTTATCGGTGTTATTGGAGGGTTTATATTCTCAGGCTTTCTCGGGCTTTTTACAGGTGCAATCGTTTTTTCGTTCGGGTATAAGTTATTTGTTGCCTGGATTAACTCCGATGATGTAGAAGAAACGGAATGATGGTTTGTTTTGCAGGGGTTATATGTTTTGCAGACTAAATTTTCAGTCTTTCCCGTTGGACTTTTATAATAGGCATCAATTGTGATGGTATTCGGATTGTAGGTATGTGTACAGTTCAGTAGTAGTCTTGCTAATCCCCACTTCAAATAAAGCATTTAGCAATTTACACATTCAAAATATGGTAACCCGGACTTATAAAAAAACAATATGTTGGATCGAACGCAATAGGTTTGTGCTTTTGCTCATGGCCACAGTTCTTACCTTGGTATTGCCAGCATTTTCGGGCGATGGCCTGCTTTCAGAAATCATTTTCGTAACAACTTTAAGTTTCCTGTTTATTCAGAGTACAGTAGTTGCCAAAGTAACAAAATCAAAAAAAATCATTCTCAGGATTATTGTACTCTCAATGATCTTTGTTATTTGGCTCAAACCGGCAGGATATGATTCCTGGTTTATCGATCTGGTAAAGTTCGGCTTTTTCGTTTCTTTCTTCATTTTTGTAATGTCGTTCCTTCTCCGATTTATTACCCAATCCGCCTATGTAACAGTTGATGTAATCATTACTTCAATAAATGTTTATCTTCTTGCAGGGATTGTTGGTGCAAGTTTGTCAATGGCATTTTTCCGTATTTATCCCGAAGCCTATAATTTTCCCGCTTACATCAAACAGCCTATGTTCACTGATTTCCTGTATTATAGTTTCATAACCATGTCAACGGTTGGCTATGGCGACATTACCCCACGCATCCCTGAAACCCAAACGCTTGCATACATCCTTTCTATTTCGGGGCAGTTGTACGTGGCTATAATAATAGCTTTCCTGATTGGTAAAATGTTGATGCAGGGCGAACAAAAGAAAAGCACACATTTTAGGGATTGATACCCTCAAGTTCCAAAATCTGTCTTATCTTTGTTTCAAATTAATCTGTTTTTGGGTTTTTGGTAACTGAACCCTTACCATCATAGAGCTTTAGTTCTATTGAGAGTTGTTAGATGAACCAATACTTTTGTAACTCATGCTTAAATTCGAAACCTAAAAAATAGCACTTATTCATAAAGTCAAGTTTTGTTTTTTGTGTGATGTACGGATTATGATAGCTGGGTTTAACCCGTAGAAAGTAAATCCGCAATCCACAATCCAAAATAGTTAAACACTATACCCTATTAGTCCTTAGTCCCTCTAAAAAAATGAATATGAAAAAGACAATTACGATCCTACTGGTATTGCCGGTAATGTTTCTGGTTTTCTCCTGCGGGGGTAAAAAAACTGCCCCAGTGGTGGCTGCACTTGAGGTTCCGATAACTGGCGTTGTGCAACAGGATGTCCGCATCGAATCGGAATATACAGGGCAAACTTTTGGGCAATCGGACATCCAGATTAATCCAAGAGTTGATGGCACACTTTTAAGCCTCAATTTTAAGGAAGGCAATTTAGTTACCAAAGGGCAATTGTTGTACACCATCGATCCGCTGCCCTACCAGACCAAGGTGAATGAAGCGGATGCCTCACTGGCACAGGCGCAGGCAAATCTGGCCAAATCCAAATCCGACCTCGACATGATTGAGCCACTGGCTAAAATTAATGCAGTCAGCCAACGGGAACTGATAGCCTCCAAAGCGACTTATGAAGCATCACTAGCTTCTGTAAAAGCTGCTGAGGCTTCCCTCGAAAATGCGAAAATCAAGTTAAGTTACTGCAGAATCACTGCTCCTATTTCAGGTTTAATAGGAATATCGAAAGTTAGAGTCGGCGATTATTTGCAGCCCGGACCTATGTCAGTTTTAAATACCATTTCCGATCTGGGAGATGTCAGGGTGCAGTTTACCATTAGTGAACAGGAATTCCTTCGCATTTTTAGGGAAATAAACAAAGAGAATTCGCAATTGAAAGGTGCTGGCCAAAACATTGCTTTGAAATTATCAGATGGAACAATGTACTCACATGCTGGTAAACTGAGTTTTGCCGACAGGCAGATAGACCCGACCACAGGTGCAATGACATTTGAAGCTTCATTTCCCAATCCTGAAAAACTACTTCGGCCGGGGCAATATGTAAAAGTATTGTTGGTAACTGATGTAAGAAAAGATGCTTTGCTTATACCACAGCGTGCTGTTATCGAAATGCAGGGGATAAGCCAGGTTTATCTCTTAGGCGACAGCAGCAAAGTACAGATGAAAATAATTGTTACAGGGCCTACATACAAAGATGCCTACATTGTTGAGGATGGTTTGGCAGCAGGTGATAAAATCGCTTTCGGCGGAACACAATTATTGAGAAATGGCACTGCCATTACTCCAAAACCTACAGATTGGCAACCCGGCATGCCCGGCGCTAAAACAGCACCTTCTAAATAATTTAAGACAGCAAGTATTATGGGAGAATTTTTCGTTCGACGACCGATAGTTGCCATGGTAATAAGTATCATAATTGTGATACTGGGTTACCTTTCGCTGCAAAAAACGCCTGTAGCCCAATATCCCGATATTGTTCCTCCAATGGTAAAAATATCTACCAGTTTCACAGGAGCAAATGCGTTAAATGTTGAACAGGCTGTAGCCACACCCATCGAGCAGAAAGTGAACGGGGTGGAAAACATGCTGTACATGAAATCAATCAATACTTCCGATGGAGCATGTTCTATTGAAGTAACTTTTGATGTAGGTACCGACCTTGACAACGCAAATATGCTTACCCAAAACAAGGAAAAGCAGGCTGAACCATTCTTACCTCAAAGTGTGAAGCAACAGGGTGTTTCGATCAAGAAATCATTGTCGTTCCCCATGTTACTTTTTACAATTACTTCTAAAAATCCCAAATACGATGCGAAATTCCTGAATAATTATGCAAGTATCAATGTGCTTGATGCTATTGCCAGGATAAAGGGAGTAGGCGAAGTTTCTCTTTTTGGAAGTGATTACTCTATGCGGATATGGCTGAAAGCAAGCCAGATGACTAAACTTGGTGTTACCGTTGCGGATGTAAAAAATGCGCTTAACGCCCAGAACATGATTAGCCCGGGCGGGAAATTTGGTGCCGAGCCAGCCCCTGTAGGAACCGAATTTACCTATAGTGCTACCCTGCAGGATCGGTTGGTGACCGAAAAACAATTTGCCGAAATTATTGTAAGAAGCAAAGAAGATGGGGCGCAAGTATTACTTGGCGATATTTCGCGTATTGAACTCGGAACAGAAAATTACAGTACATTGACCCGCAGAAACGGATTGCCGGCTGCCACCCTGGCCATATACCAGATGCCTGGCAGCAATGCCCTTGAAGTAGCTGCGACTGCAAAAGCAGCCATGCTTGAAATGGCACAAAAGTTTCCTAAAGATATCGAATACCAGGAATCGCTTGATACTACACTTGCCATTACTGCCGGGATTGATGATATTGTTAAAACCCTGTTTGAGGCAATTCTTCTTGTAATTCTGGTGGTTTTTGTCTTCCTCCAAAACTGGAGGGCAACTCTTATTCCACTTATCACCGTACCGGTTTCCCTAATGGGTGCGATAGCCGTTTTTCCATTGTTGGGATTTTCTATCAATACACTTTCTTTACTGGGGCTGGTGCTTGCTATCGGAATAGTAGTTGACGATGCCATTGTGGTGGTAGAAGCCGTTATGCATCATATAGAGCATGGCAAATCACCAAAAGATGCTACCATTCAGGCTATGAAAGAAGTATCCGGACCGGTAATGGCCATTGCCCTTATTTTAATTGCTGTGTTTGTTCCTGTTGCTATGACTCCTGGTATTACAGGCAGGTTTTACCAGCAATTTGCACTCACCATTGCGGTTTCTGTAGCTTTCTCAGCTTTCAGTGCTTTATCGCTAAGTCCAGCTTTGTGTGCCATGTTGCTTAAGCCAACCAAGCCTCTCGACCAGCAAAAAGGCTTAATGCCTATGTTTTACCGAGGTTTCAACAAGGTATTCGGAAGTGTGACCAACAAATATTTAAGTGGTGCAGGATTTTTTGCACGGAAATCTATCCGTGTTGTTGCTTTGCTTGTAATAACGGTTATTGTTGCAGGATTTTTAGGGTTAAAGGTTCCTCCCGGCTTTGTTCCCGAAGAAGATATGGGCTATTTACTCGTAAACGTTGCTACTCCTCCTGCTTCGTCCTTGCAACGAACCGATGAGGTTACACGAAAAGTGGAAGCTATCCTGGCAAAAGAAGAATCCCTGCTGGCATATACAACCATTAATGGATTCAGTTTGCTCACAGGCTCAAATTTACCTTCCAACGGATTTATATTTGTGTCGTTGAAACCCTGGGAAGAACGGGAAATGACTGCTAAACAACTGGCAGATAAACTAAATAAAATTTTCGGGGCCAAAATTACAAATGCAACTGTAATGGCATTCGGACCACCGGCTATTCAAGGCTTAGGGGCATCGGCAGGTTTTAGCATGATGTTGCAGGACAGGGGAGGAAATACACCACTTTACCTGCAGCAGCAAACACAGGCCTTTATTGCCGCCGCTCAGAAACGACCCGAAATAAAAAGGGTTTATTCTACCTTCAACGCAGGTTCTCCTCAGTACAAACTTGAGATTGACAACGAAAAAGCCATGAAACTTGGGGTAACGGTTACCACAGTCACCGAGGCTCTCGGTGCATTTTTGGGTGCCAGTTATGTGAACGATTTCAACCGCTTCGGACGGCAGTACAAAGTGTTTCTCCAGGCTGAAGGACAGGATCGGTTAAACCCTGAGGCTTTGCAACAAATGTCAGTTAAAAACAGTGATGGGAATATGGTGCCGCTTTCAACACTGGTTACCGTAACTAAAGTAATCGGACCGGATTTTACAAACAGGCTCAACCTTTTCCGTGCCGCCGAGGTCGGTGGTGAACCTGCCGAAGGATATAGCAGTTCACAGGCACTTACGGCACTGGAGGAGGTGGCTAAGGAAGTACTTCCAACCACCATGAGCTACGATTACATTAACCTTTCGTATCAGGAAAAACATTCTCCCGGTGGAAGCTCAGTTTTCATAATGGCACTTGTGTTTGTTTTCCTCATTCTTGCAGCCCAGTACGAAAGCTGGAAACTTCCTTTCAGCGTTCTTCTGGGTACCCCGTTTGCCCTTTTCGGCGCATTCCTGGGATTGTTCCTGGCCAGGTTTGGAAATGATGCTTATGTCAATAACGTGTTTGCCCAGATCGGGCTGGTTATGCTCATTGGACTGGCTGCCAAAAACGCAATTTTAATTGTGGAATTTGCCAAAGCCGAGCACGAAAAAGGCGTTCCACTTCTGGAAGCTGCCATGACTTCAGCCAAATTGCGCTTCCGGCCTATCCTTATGACAGCCTTTGCATTTATCCTGGGGGTTACACCTTTGCTTACCGCTACAGGTGCAGGCTCCCAGGCACGTATCGTTATGGGTATGGCTGTATTCAGCGGGATGCTTATAGCTACCATACTTGGTGTACTTTCTATTCCGGCACTGTTTGTTATGATTGAAAGTATGGGTAAGAAGAAACAAGTTGCACCTGAAGTAATTAAAACTGAGGAGGGAAAGTAATATGAAAAAGATACTAAGTGTTATTGTACTCATAACAATACTTTCATCCTGCCTGGTCGGGCCTAAATATGAGCGTCCCGAAATGAAAGCCAACACTGCCTATTCCGGTGGCGACCCAACAGTTGCTGTTTCAACAGTTGTTATCGATTCTTCCGCCTTTAAAGATTCAGTTGCCTTGATTGCCTGGACTGAAGTGTATAAAGATCCTGAGCTGACAAAACTTATCCAAACCGTTTTGAAAACCAACCTTGACCTGCTCACCGCAATTTCACGTGTTGACGAGGCCCGCGCAACCTATGGTATTTCAAAGGCTGGTTTGTATCCTTCGTTTGGCTACAAGGCAAATGCCGGCATCAGTGAAATTGGCGATAATGCGCGGAGTGCAGGTGCAGGCCTTGATGGACAATCTTATGGCGCTTTTGCTACAATGAACTGGGAGATTGATCTGTTCGGGAAACTGAGGCATCAGAAGCGCTCAGCATGGGCGCAGTTTTTAGCGACCGAAAACAATGCCCAGGCAGTCCGGGTGAGTTTGATTGCCGAAACAGCAACGCTATATTTCATTCTTCGCGATGCGGATAACCGGCTGGCAATTGCCAATAAAACTGTAAAATCACGATCCGAATCATTAAAAACGATTTCTGAAAGATTTAGTAAAGGATATGTGTCAGAATTGGATCAGCTACAGGCACAGCAGCAACTGGCGGTCGCAATGGCAGCGGTTCCCAATGCCGAAAGCGAAGTTATTTCAACCCAGAATGCTTTGAGGATTTTAACAGGACTCACACCAGGTTCAATCGCTCGTGGAAACAGTATTTACCAACAGCAACTACCTCCCGAAATTCCTGCCGGTATTCCATCTGATTTGTTGCTGCGCAGGCCTGATATTATTGCTGCCGAGCAAACCCTTATTGCTCAAACCGAACAGATAGGTGTAGCAACAGCTATGCGTTTCCCTTCCATCAGCCTGACAGGTTTTTTGGGGACAGCAACTCCAGACTTAGGAACAATTGTTGACCCGGCTTCTCTTGCATTTGGAATAAGCGGAAATCTGCTCGGACCCATATTTGAGTTTGGAAAAAATAAACGACGTGTCGAAGCTCAGCGCTATAAAACTGACCAATACAACTATCAATATCAGAAAACGGTGTTGACTGCTTTTGCCGAGGTTGATAATTCGCTGGCATCGCTTCGCCTTAACAAACAGGCAAATGTGGCGTATAAATTAGCTCTGGACGCAGCAACAAAAGCTTATGTTCTAACCGAAGCCCGTTACTACGATGGCTATACCAATTATCTGGAGTTGCTCATCCAGCAAGACAACCTCTTTGCCGCAGAATTCAATGAATCGGCTTCACAAACCCAGCAAAATATAGCCGTGGTTAACCTGTTTAAGGCACTTGGCGGAGGTTGGAATGTGAAGTAAGGCTGGAAATAATTCTATTTTTGAATAAAAATCTACACTAATTAAAACCAAATCAGTATGAAAAAGACAATTATAAAGGGTGTATTATTTGGATGTATAGTGGCTTTATTTTTTGCCTGTACTCCAGAGAAACCAGAAGCACAAGCAGTAGTGATTGATAAAGAACAAATCAAAAAAGAAATTCAGGCTAAGGAAGATGCATTTGCTGAATTATACAATTCCGGCGAATTGAAGGACATAGGCTATTATGCGGATGATGCAACAACCTTTTACCAAAATAAAGCGCCATTGGTTGGCAAACAGGCAATTGTCGATTTTTTGAAATCTGATTTAGTCAATAATTCCAATAAAATTTCTTTTACCACCAACGATGTTTTTCCTTCAACTGATGGTAATCAGGTAGTTGAGATTGGTTCCTATAAAGTGGTTGATTCTGCCAATACTGCCATTAATACCGGGAATTACATGGTTTTATTCGAAAAAAGGGATGGGAAATATGTCAGCATAAGGGAAATGAGCGCTTCGGATATGCCGATAAAATAAAGGCGGAAATATATTTTTCAGAAAAGCTGTCCGGAACATATTTTGGGTGGCTTTTTTTGTGTAAACCTGATTTTGTTGACGATTTCAGTTTTTTTATTCTATAAGCAAACAATAGAACCCTCTAATTTTCACTTATTTATTTTCCAAACGTATTCAGGCTAAAATCTATAAGCAGAATCAAATCCAAAAGAAAATCCCTGGCAACATATTCTGCAGCCAGGGATAAACCTGCGTGTATAATCTGTTGGGGTTTTTATGGAAGATTGTTTTCAACCTTTCACCCAGAAACGGTTGATTATCTCCTTCGGCCACCACTGCCTCCGCCACCCCTGGAAGCTCCACCGCCGCTAAAGCCGCCACTGCTTCTGGAACTTCCACCGCTACCATAACCTGAACTTCCGCTGTTGCGGGTGCGCGATGCTCCTGCAGAAGAAGGGGATTTGGAAGGCTGGGAAGAATAGTTTGGACTTGATTGCCGTGTTGAGGCACCGGAGCTACCGGATTGTCGGGTTGATGGAGATGCCGTTTGACCTGTAGAGGATGCAGTTCTGCCTGATTGACGTGTTGAAGGCGAAGTTCCGGTCGAAGGGCGCGTGGTGGCAGAAGTGCCGCCTGCAGGGCGTGTTGATGCAGAAGTTCCTCCTGAGGGACGTGTAGTTGCACCTCCTTTGTTCCCGTTATAATTGCCACTTGCATTATAACGGTTCACAGTATTGGAAGTGTTCCTTGAATTATTGTAATTATTGTAGTTATTCGTATTATGAATCACTACAGTATTTCCTCCGCCATGATAACCTCCATGATAACCGCCGTGATAGCCGCCATGGTAGTAATAATTATTATGATGATACGCGCTTATTGCCACTACTGCAAATGCGGTAAAATAAGGCGGAGGATATGAGTAAGTATATGGGGGATAATAGGGTACATACACAGGTGAATACACATACTGCACAATAGGCGCCGATTCAACTACAACCACGGTAGTTGATGGTGCCGGAACAGTAACGACAACTGGATCTGCACCCGAATAAGCAGGATTAGCCGTAACTGGAGCAGCAGCAGGCTTGGGTTCAATAACATAATCTTTGCCGTATAAATCTTTATCCCCCACAATCTGTAAGGTTACTTTATCATTTTTGTCTTTTGACACCAGGATAACGGCAACGTCTTGTTTTTCTTTTTCAGTTACATCAACCTGAAGTATAAATGTGAAATCCTTGTCTTTTTGTTGAGTTACAACCTTAATGAAATCAGCCTTCTTGTCCAAATTCAAATCCAGGTTGTTAATTCCGGTTTTTTCCGTATTTAAAGTCTTTTCGAATTCTTCAATGGTTTTCGACTTTTGGAAAAGATCCAACACAGCATATAGGTCGAGGTTATCCCCGGGCAAGCCCAATAATGTTGTATCCTTCTCCGTTTGGGAAAAGCTTGTTAAGCTCAAAATGCTCATGGCAGATACAAGCATTATTATAAATCTGTTTTTCATCGCTTTATGAATTATTTTTTAACAAAATCAGTCCCAAAATTACTATAAATTTCGGTACGCTTGTACAATTCTTATATCCGATTAAATCCGTAGGCTTATTTCTTTAAGCCACAGATTACGCAGATTAGTCAGGTTTCATATCAACTTTTCTGAAACGATAAAATTAGTATAAATCGTTGGGAATAATGCTCAAATGGAAATCCGATCGGATTTTAGGTATCAACAAAAATCCCGATCTGTACTTTTCTGTTTTTACTGCTAAATTTTTTTGCAAATTTTAAATTTGGAGGAATAATAGTCAGCTTTGCGAAGCTACCTACTCATAATAAATCCATTGAATAATTATTTTATTAGATTGTCATTTAAGTGCTTAGAAGGCATAGTTTACTTTCTTGGCAGGTTTTAGCTCCAAGGTAAAAACCATTTACAGACTGAATATTTGTTCAAATCTACATTTTTTTTATCTTTGAAGATTATTACCACAAAAACACTTTATTCACTAATACCAAAATCCAAATCAATGATGAAAAAATTACTCATTACCTCAACATTCCTGCTTATAGCAGCCTTAACCTCAATTGCTCAAACAGTTGAACTAACCCCATTTGCGGGTTATACGTTCCGCAGTACAAAAAATTATAGTGCTGGTTGGACCAGGGTTAACGATGGGTTTACTTATGGCGGCGCACTAACTATCGCCCCAAGCCCGTACAATGCCATCGAAATTTCCTATTACCGTTATGAAACAACTGCTGAAGCCAATACCAGCTACAGTGGTTATGAGTTTTTCAACGGGCCTGTGGCTATGAATTATATGTTTATCGGTGGGCAACGCCTATTTCCGGCCTCGGACAAAGTAACCGGGTTTACCGGATTTAACGTGGGCGCAGGATGGATGGGCTCACAGGACAACAAATTCAACACTATGACCAAATTTGCTATGGGTATTGATGCCGGTGTAAAAATTATGGCGAGTGAAAAAATCGGGATCCGCTTGCAAACCAACCTCAATTTTCCTATCGTAGGTTCAGGTGGCAGTTTTTATGTAGGCACTGGAGGCAGTGGAGTTGCAATGTATGGATATGTTCCGGTATTATCCTTCGGTTTTACTGGTGGATTAATTTACAAAGTAAAGTAAGTACATCTAAATTAGACAGGTATAATTTTGTTGCCAAACAATTTATTTAGAGTCTGTCTATAGAGTCTGATTTTAATTCTATTTACGGTGTACGATTGGCGATTATAACCCGCTGAAATAAATAGTACATTCCGGCAGGCAGTTCGGTAGCACTAACTGTGGAACCCACTGTAAAAATCGTACACCGTAAATTTATCGAATGGGCCAAGTTTAAAAACAAACCCTAACCTTACTTTTGCTTATTCCATACGTTCGTTAAAAAATCAATGATTAAACCTAACTTATGAAACCAATTATTGTAACATTGCTGTTGCTTATAAGCATTACGGCCTGTACCCCGCCGCAACAAATATTGGGCTCGTGGGTCAATCCCGAGGCAAAAACAAAAGGGTCTTACAATTCCATTTTTGTACTTGCCCTCACGCAGAATATTGGAGCCAAACTCACAGTTGAAAACGAATTGGCAAAAGCAATTACTGCCCGTGGCAAAAAAGCTGTCCGAAGCGGCGACATACTTATGCCAAACCTTCAGTCGAACGACGAAAACACCAGGGCAGCATTGACCAAAGCCATTAAAGATGCAGGTTGTGATGCGGTTCTGGTAGTTGCATTGCTTGATGTAAAATCAGAAGAACGCCTCGAACAAGGTTCAACTTACTATCCGCTAACACACGATTATTACGATAGCTACAACAGATACGCTTTCTATTATTTTGAAGAGGTTTCGGAACCTGATTATTATGTAACGGATAACACCTACTTTATTGAAGGGAATTTCTACGATGTTGCCGAAGATAAACTTTTGTGGTCGGTTCAATCCGATTCGTATAACCCAACAAGCCTCGAAAGTTGGTTCCGTGCTTATTCGAAGTTGATAATTAAGCACCTTAAAGAAGAAGGCTTGATAAAAAAATAGTAGGCCTGTTTAGAAATTGATTATATCATTTTTACATAAAGTACAATAATACAAACACTTAAAGATAATTTATGAAAAGAATACTTTCTTGTTTTGCAATAGCCAGTATGTTGGTAATCCTCATAAGTTCCTGTGGATCTACCTGCAAAATGGCCAATAAAAACTTGTTGAAATCCAATACCTGGGAATTAAAAACTATAAATGGAAGTGCTTTTGAAACAAAAGAGTTCCTGACGGGAACGCCTTATTTGCTGTTTCAAAAAAGTGGTAAACTGTTAGGATCAACAGGATGTAACAACATGATGGGCACTTACAAGCTCAAAAAAGCTTGTCTGCAACTTGATCCCGGTGCAATTACCCGGATGGCTTGCCAAGGTAATGGGGAAGCCATTTTTCTCGATGCCATGAAGAAAGTACAAAGCATGAAAATTGATGCCGAAAAACTTACTTTATCAGGCGACAACAAGGAAATTATGACTTTCGTGCCAAAAAAATAAATTTCCGCATCCCAGGTTTTTCTTTCGGGTTTTGCTGGGTTTTTGCTGCTTGCTTGTTACGCAATTTGTAAATATTGCTGTTCAAGGACAGCAATGTGCATGAAATGTTATTAAATGTATCTTCCTGTTTACTATGGGTTTTATGAATTTGTTAATTAGTGAATTGTTTTTCTGCCTACAAATTAAATCAGCAAATTGTTTATTACTAAGCAATTGTAAAATAGATTTTGGTGCATCAGATCAGGTAAAAAAGGATGAGTATAAAAATTGGTGATAGCGTAATAGTAAAAGCGGGAATTAAAGAACCGGATACAGAGGCTTTTGAAATCGGTGGGTGGCAGGGTCGTGTAATAGAAATAGATCCTGAATTCGACAATGTAAACACCATGATTACTATTGAATGGGATTCGTTTACATTACAACAAATGCCGGATTCCTATATCCATGAATCAGAAGTTGATGGTTTGGATTGGCGGTTAATGAATGTATTTGAAACGGATGTGGAAAAATCTGTTGCAAGAGATAAGCCGGAGAATGTAATAAAACAGCAGGATTTGCTTTCTGACAAATTCAACTGGTCTTCTTGTGGCGAGGAAGGGCTTCGGATTTCGAAAATACTGGAAGGCATAAACCCAAAAGACGAAATGAAATGTTTGCAGAAATGGATCGATTATCTGCAAATTGAATTAAATTTCCCGATTGAAGCAAAAGTAAAGGACACCGGTGGTTATGGTCCATTTAAGTTAGGCGACAAAGTACAGATTAGGTCGCTTGCTCATATTGTTGATTTATATGGAATAATAGCAACTATACATGTGAATAGGAAAAAATTCGGCTTCCCTCTTTGCGATTTGCAAGTTGTAGGGGTGAAATCAAGTAATTTTCAGTTGATTCATCTGTTATTATTTATTTTTTAGGGGTCAGATGGAATACGCCAGATTGATTATAATATCATCTTCGGTTGGTGATTTTTTACAATCATGGCTATTTCAAGATTATAGAACTTGGTTCTCGAATAGGTAATTATTACAGATTCTGATAAAAACCATTCACAAATAGCACATATATAGCATATTGATAAATGCACTGCGCCTGCTTATCGTCATTTCCAATTTTGATTTCACGGCGAATCTATATTTTATATGGGATAAAAACCATCATTTATTGTTTACGAAAACATTGACCCTGCTGACACGGGAACCACTCACAAAAACCCTGAAAATAAACTCTGAGACATTCTGTAGATTCCGCGCTGCTTCGGCAGGTAAAGCACAATACTACGGGGTAAAAATTTGAAAACTATATGCAGCAATTTACTTTTTTAGTATTACGGAATTTTTCACTCTTTGGCTCAAGGTAAAAATCCTATTTCTCCGAGGCAAGACTGATTTGAAAGAAATCGAATAAAACAACAATTAAAATCCAATTAAGAAAAGTATATTTGTAACCTAAAGTATGCAATACAAAATAAAAGGATCGCAAGCAATTTTAGCATTTGGCTTGCATAAAATACCAACCTTGTTGTTTATCCACCATTTCGACAACTAACAGTAACATTCACTAATTGAGGCTTATTTGTTTAAACACTTTCTGGTTTTTGAAAACATTCGATTGCTTATTCAAACAGTAAATTAGGCATTTTAGCAATTAAGTGCTCTTAAAACATAACACATAAAACAAGGGCGAATAGTTGCTTTGATATTAAAACATGCTTTCGTACAATGGTTAAAATGCTGAAAATAAACACTATGGTTTTTAAAGCAATAACGTCAATCGTGGTTTTTTGGTGTTTGGCGTTAAACAGCATTACGGTACATGCGCAGCAGCCAATGTATGGATTGCCCGGGATAAGGAATTTCACCCGCCCCGAATACAAAGGCGGCATCCAAAGCTGGTCGTTTACCGAAACCGAAAATGGGCTTTCCTATTTCGCCAACAACAGTGGCTTGCTCGAATACGATGGCTCAACATGGAAACTATACCAATCGGTAAAAGCTGTCAACAGGGTTGTGTGTG
Source organism: uncultured Bacteroidales bacterium (assembly GCA_903946925.1). GTDB lineage: Bacteria > Bacteroidota > Bacteroidia > Bacteroidales > UBA4417 > UBA4417. The sequence continues at coordinate 32,990 of CAJAXK010000309.1, forward strand.
CCGATGGAAACAGGGTTTATGTAGGTGCTTTCAATGATTTTGGGTATTATGAAGAAAACGAAAGGGGAACTTTAAACTACCATTCCCTCACGCATTTGGTAAAAGGGAAAATTGGTGATTTTGATGAAATATGGCGTATCCATAAAACCAGTTTCGGGATTGTTTTCCAATCGTTTAAAGCAATTTTTATTTTCAAGGATGGTAAAATACAAGTAGTTACGCCCCGATCGGGCTTTCATCTTTCATATTATGTTAACGGCATCTTATGGGTTTACGACGAAGAAGAAGGGTTGATGAAATACTGCAATGGCAAGCTATGCCCGCTGCCCGGAGGGGAATTTTTTGTGGGAACCAATATCTGGGCAATACTACCATTGAACGACAATGAAATATTGATTGGAACCAGCAAAAAAGGCATGTTCCGATACAAAGGATCCAAAGTAAGCCCGTGGGAGCCCAAAATTAACGAGCAATTAAAGAAATATCAGCTTTATTCGGCTATACGGTTGAAAGACAACTATTTCGCATTCGGCACAATACAAAACGGCATAATTGTAACCGACACCATGGGCAACCTGGTTTTCGGGATGAACAAAGAACGCGGTATGCAGAACAATACCGTTTTAGGCATTGGGCAAGACTACAAAGGAAACATTTGGCTATGCCTCGATAGCGGGATTACGATGATTGAATTCAATTCGCCGATTTCGTATTTTCAAAACTACTTTGATATTGGGACGGGATATGCTTCAGTAAAATTTGGCGATAATATTTACCTGGGCACCAACCAGGGTCTTTTCTATATCAAATTAAACGATTTTAGTAATCCTTCGAAGACAAAGTCTGACTTTAAATTGATTGAAGGCACCGAAGGGCAGGTTTGGAACCTTTCGATGATTGACAATACCTTGTTTTGTGGGCACAATAATGGGGTATATCAGGTGATGGGCGACCATGCCATAAAAATATCTTCGATACCCGGAACCTGGAATTTGCTGAAAATCAACCATACAGGTTTTATCTTGGTTGGTTCCTACACAGGTTTATCAATTTTAGAGAACCGTGGCGGTTTATGGCAATTAAGAAATAGGATCAAAGGGTTTACAGAGTCGTCGCGGTTTGTTCAATACGACCAAAAGGGCGATATATGGGTGAGCCAAACATATAAAGGTATTTTCAGGCTTAAACCCGATAGTTCGTGGAAGAATATATTGGATACAAAACTTTATACGTCAAAAAACGGCTTGCCTTCCGAGCAATCGAATTTATTGTTCAGTATCCAGTCCGAAATATTGTTGGCTACCAAGAAAGGCATATATGCCTTCAACTATAAAACCGGGAAGTTTGAGAAAAAGTCGAAATTCGCACCCTATTTCAACAACGACCCTTGGATTGATTACCTGTATCAGGATTCGGAGCAGAATATTTGGTTTTCAGCCGACAAGCAATTGGGGGTTTTGCGCTTGCAGGAAGATGGTTCGTATAAAAAGATCACAACGCCTTTGCTCAAACTCACCAACCTTATCCTCCCATCCTTCGAAAACATTCAGGAATTGGATCAGGATAATGTGCTAATAGGGATTGAAGGGGGGTTTGCAAGTTACATTTCGAAAAACAAGAAGGATTTTTCTAAACAGTTTACTCTCTTTATCAGCGATTTCAGGTCGCGTGATACAGCAGAAGGGATATATAGGTTTAACAGCAAAAACGAAAACCAAGCCCTCGTGCCCGCTTTTAGGTTCAAAAACAATGCTATTTCAATTTCATTTGCTGCTAACAATTTCGAGTCGGACGAAACAGGTTTTCAATACAAGCTATCAGGTTTTGATGCCGAATGGTCGGAATGGACCACACTTAGAATAAAAGAATATACCAACCTGCCATCGGGCCGATATACGTTTTTGCTCCGTGCCCGCAGCAGCGACCATGCCAATCCTATCGAAATAGCCTACAAATTCGTTGTTAAGGCACCATGGTACCGTACAACTTTGGCCATGATTGTTTACATTTTCCTGTTCATGCTTTCAATTTATTATGTCAAACGTTATTTATCGTTCAGGATTGAGAAGTCGCGCATTGCCGAAAAACAGAAACAAAAAGAAAAATACCTTAGCCGTGAGCAAAAGCTAAAAGAAGAAGCCCTGATTACCGAAAAAGAAATTGAGCACCTCCGAAACGAGGCTTTACGCACCGAAATGATACATAAAGAAAAAGAGCTGGCCAATTCGACCATGCTTTTGATCAAAAAAAATGACATACTCAACAAACTTCGGACTGATTTGCATGGGGTTAGTACCACCATGGACAATACTCAATCTAAAACAAGTATCAACAGCCTGATAAAACGTATTGATAAAGAAATTGACAACGAAAAACAGTGGAAGGTTTTTAATATGCATATTGAGCAGGTTTATGAAGATCTGTTCAAAAAACTCAAAAACAACTATCCCGACCTTTCTCCGCGCGAGTTAAGTTTATGTGCTTACCTCAGGATGAACATTTCGAGCAAGGAAATTGCAACCCTTATGAATATTAGTGCCCGTGGCGTTGAAATAAGCCGTTACAGGATCAGGAAAAAACTTAGGTTGGATCGCGAGGCCAACCTTACCGAATTTATGATAAACCTTTAAATGGGGGTTGGACCTAACTTATAAAGAAGATAAGGTCAAAGTGCAAAAGTCAAAGGGCAAAGTGCAAAGGTGATGAATTGAACCTGTAGAAATTTCAAAGTTTGAACATTGAGTTCACTCCGAAAACCCCAAAAATGAAGAAACGCCACTAAGGCACTATGATACAAAGGTTCACAAAGACTTATTAATCAATACTATATACTTAGTGAAACTTAGGCGCTTTGTGCCTTTGTGGCAAAAAATAGACTTTTCGGAGCGGACTCAACAATGATGTAAACACAAAAAAATAGTGGAATTGAAAGTGGCGGAATTATTTTGAAATATTGTTATGAAATACAAATATTGTTGGTGAGGCACCTTTGACTTTTGCCTTTTAACTTTTGCCTTTTGACCTATATCCTAAACGGCATTTGAACATTTTTGTTCTAAAGAAACATCATCTTAGCGAAGCGACCTTATTCGCTCATTTAAAGTATTCAAGGAGCAATACTTTGAAAGATTATTTACTAAGTATCCAGAATTTGGGGTGTTAAAAATGAACCAATTATATAATTTCAATTTAACAAAGAATTAATCTTTTGTATCTTGGTATTTGTTGATTGTTAATTTCATGTATCTGATATACAGATATATAAATTAGCTTTGATGTAATATTGATGTAGTTTCAAGTATGAGTTTGTTGTATATTTGATGCAACGGTTTATTTTATTTCGCGGTGGTGTTAAATTATGTTTGCACTTTGAAACCCAATTATTAACCTTTAATCAAATTGAACACTATGAAAAAACAATTACTAACCATCTCCCTCAGTTTATTACTTGTGGCGTTTGGTTTCGGGCAAGCGTTAAACTTGCCTGTAAATTTTGAGAACGCAACACCGAACTATTATGGTTTGACCGATTTTGGAGGCAACTCATCCGAATTGGTTGTTGACCCGACCAATGCCAGCAACCACGTTGTAAAAACCATTAAAACCGCCGGTGCCGAAACATGGGCAGGAACAACCGTAGGCGGAACCACAGGATTTGCCACACCAATCCCATTCGCAGCCGGATCAACCAGCATGAGCGTAAGGGTTTGGTCGCCAACAGCAGGTACACCAATCCGCTTGAAAGTCGAAAACTCGGGCAACGCCGGCATCACCGTTGAAACCGAAGCACTCACAACAGCAGCATCCACATGGGAAACCTTGGTTTTCAATTTCAGCAACCAAGCACCGGGAACGGCTGCGCTCAACCTTGCAAATTCGTACAACAAAGCATCCATTTTCTTCAATTTTGGAACAACCGGCGCAGCAGCAGGGGAGAAGACCTATTATTGGGACGATATGGAGTTTTTAGCAGGCCCACCGCCAACAGGCTTAAACCTTCCTGTAAATTTTGAAAACCCAACACCTGATTACTACGGCCTTACCGATTTTGGCGGCAACTCATCCGAATTAGTTATTGACCCGACCAACGCAAGCAACCATGTTGTAAAAACCATTAAAACCACCAGTGCCGAAACATGGGCAGGTACAACCGTAGGCGGGACAACAGGTTTTGCCACTCCAATCCCATTTGCAGCCGGATCCACCAGCATGAGCGTAAGGGTTTGGTCACCAACAGCAGGAACGCCAATCCGTTTGAAAGTCGAAAACTCAGGCAATGCCGGCATCACCGTTGAGACCGAAGCCCTCACCACCGCAGCATCTACATGGGAAACCTTGGTTTTCAACTTTAGCAACCAAGCACCGGGAACGGCTGCCCTCAACCTTGCAAATTCGTACAACAAAGCTTCCATCTTCTTCAATTTTGGCACAACTGGCGCAGCAGCCGGGGAAAAAACCTATTATTGGGACGATATGGAATTTTTAGCTGGCCCACCACCAACAGGCTTAAACCTTCCGGTAAATTTCGAGAACCCTACACCTGATTATTACGGCCTCACCGATTTTGGAGGCAACTCATCCGAATTGGTTATTGACCCGACCAATGCCAGCAACCACGTTGTAAAAACCATTAAAACCGCCGGTGCCGAAACATGGGCAGGTACAACCGTTGGCGGAACCACAGGTTTTGCCACGCCAATCCCATTTGCAGCCGGGTCAACCAGCATGAGCGTAAGGGTTTGGTCGCCAACAGCAGGCACTCCAATCCGTTTGAAAGTCGAAAACTCTGGCAACGCCGGCATCACCGTTGAAACCGAAGCCCTCACAACCGCAGCATCCACATGGGAAACCTTGGTTTTCAACTTTAGTAACCAAGCACCCGGCACTGCCGCACTCAACCTTGCAAATTCGTACAACAAAGCATCCATTTTCTTCAATTTTGGAACAACCGGCGCAGCAGCAGGGGAGAAGACCTATTATTGGGACGATATGGAATTTTTGGCAGGCCCACCGCCAACTGGTTTAAACCTTCCGGTAAATTTCGAGAATCCAACACCTGATTACTACGGCCTTACCGATTTTGGAGGTAACTCATCCGAATTGGTTGTTGACCCGACCAATGCCAGCAACCACGTTGTAAAAACCATTAAAACCGCCGGTGCCGAAACTTGGGCTGGTACAACCGTTGGCGGAACCACAGGTTTTGCCACTCCAATACCTTTCGCAGCCGGATCCACCAGCATGAGCGTAAGGGTTTGGTCGCCAACAGCAGGCACACCAATCCGTTTGAAGGTAGAAAACTCTGGCAACGCCGGCATCACCGTTGAAACCGAAGCACTCACAACAGCAGCATCCACATGGGAAACCTTGGTTTTCAATTTCAGCAACCAAGCACCGGGAACGGCTGCGCTCAACCTTGCAAATTCGTACAACAAAGCCTCCATCTTC
>CAJAXK010000310.1 GCA_903946925.1 uncultured Bacteroidales bacterium
AGCCTGCGTTTAATGTTTTGAAGGCCGAATCCGCCAGATTCTTCGCTTAAAACAGTTGGGTTTCGTTTAATGTAATTTTCGACGGTAAAAACCAATTTCTCTGTTTCCAGGTTCAAATGTATGATTATTCCGGGTTCCTGGTTTTTATCCCCATGTTTAAAAGCATTTTCAACAAAAGGGATAAGCAGCATGGGTGCAATGCTGCGGTTTTCCATCGAACCAAAAACTTTTATCTCCACAAATCCTTTCTGCGTTATGCGCAATTGCTGCAACTCAATAAAACTATTCAGGTATTCAATTTCTTTTATTACAGGCACTACATCGGTATTCGAATCGTAAAGCATATACCGCATAATGCTCGAAAGTTTCATCACGGCTTCGGGAGCTTCGTCGCTTTTATTATAAACCAATGAGTAAATATTGTTGAGTGTATTGAACAGGAAATGTGGGTTTACTTGTGAGCGCAACAAGGCAATTTCACCAGCCTGACGTTCTTTAATCAGCTCGTCCTTGTATTTCTGTGCGTCGAACCAATCAATGCTGAACCTGATCAACATGGCATAAATGCTTATAATCACAGTGATTTTTAAGGTTGCCCAAAACCATTCGTATTGAAACTGAAGTTCGGTGGCAGGCATTTTTATGAGGTATTTCCAATACGCTATTTCTATGGGCAGACGGATGGCCGACAGCACAAAAGCCAATATAATAATAAAAGGGAAAACATACCATTTTCGGCTGAACCTAAGTACATTAGGGATTACAAAATATACAGCATAGAAGACGAAAATATTAAGAAGGGTGGTAATGAAAATGTCTTTCAGGTAGATGTAATCCTGCAGATATTTAGTGTCAATTTTATTGATATAAACCGGGAAAAACGACTGGTTCAGCATATAAATCCAAAACAGTACATGGACCAGGATTTTATATTTGTTTTTCATTTTGTGGGATTGTTGGGTTCAATTTTCATTTTTGGTAGAGACGCAATGCCTTGCGTCTCTTAATTTTAACGCAATGCCATGCGTTTCAAAATTATTTGGTAAAAAACAGGTGCAAAATTTGCACCTGTTTTAATTTCGTTTTCCGTATTTGAGGTAGAGGCGCAAAATTTTGCGCCTCTACGCACCATCATACGGAAATGGAAAACCATTTAATACCATTTTTACCAGATATTTGCCCTGTTTTCGGGTGCAATATACCTTTTGTCGGTTGGTTGTATGTTGAATGCGGTGTAAAATGCCGGAATGTTATACACAATTCCATTTACACGTGCTTCGCCCGGCGAGTGTACATCTTCTTTCAGGCGGCGCATGGTTTCTTCATCGCGAACATTTGCACGCCAAACCTGTGCATACGAAAGGAAAAAACGCTGGTCGGCGGTAAACCCATCAATTTTTGCACCCTTATCTTTACCTTCCATGGCTTTGAGCAGACCATTATAAGCAACACTCATCCCACCCAAATCGGCAATGTTTTCGCCTAAAGTTAGTTTGCCATCAACGTGCAACGAATCCAACATTTTGTAACTATCGTATTGGTCAACAAGCACCTTGGTTTTGGTTTCAAAATTCTTGGAGTCGTCAGCCAGCCACCAATCATGCAGGTTGCCTTCTTTATCGTATTGGCGGCCTTGGTCATCAAAACCGTGCGTCATTTCGTGAGCTATTACCATCCCGATTGCGCCATAATTCACGGCATCATCAGCATCCATAAAGAAGAACGGTGGTTGCAAAATAGCGGCAGGGAAAACGATTTCGTTCATGTTTGGGCTATAATAAGCGTTTATGGTTTGAGGAGTCATTCCCCATTCGCTGCGATCAACAGGTTTCCCGATTTTTGCAATATCGCGGTTTACAGCAAATTGGCGCGCACTTTTTTTGTTGGCGTAATACGAATCGGTGCTTATTTTGAGGCTGCTGTAATCAATCCATTTGTCAGGATAACCAATCTTAACATTGATTTTTGCAAGTTTTGCTTCAGCTTCTTTTTTCGTGCTGTCGGTCATCCAGGTAAGTCCATTGATGCGTTCGCCTAAGGAAACTTTTAGGTTGTTTACCAATTCCACCATGCGGCTTTTTGCTTCAGGAGGAAAGAATTTTTGAACATAAAGTTGTCCGACAGCTTCGCCCAACGAATTGCTGGTTTGGTCAATCATACGTTTCCAGCGAGACTGTTGTTCCTTTGCACCCGAAAGAACGGTTCCATAAAAGGCAAAATGCTCCT
>CAJAXK010000311.1 GCA_903946925.1 uncultured Bacteroidales bacterium
ACCCTGCGAAACATAGCCGAAACCTGGCCATACTTGCACGATGGCAGCGTAAAAGAACTTGATAAAGTTGTACAGTTGATGGCTAAAGCCCAATTGAGCAAAGAGCTTACCCCTGAGCAAACCAGCGATATAACTGCTTTCCTGAAAACGCTCACTGGCGAAGTGCCAGCAGATGCAAAGGTAGTTCCGGTAATGCCGTAAGTATCTTTTCAAAAAAAAAATTGCTGACCCCGCCCGTAAGTTACGGAGCGGGGTTTTATTTTGCCAACATTTTAAAAATTGGCCCACTCCGAAACCCTAAAAAAAAAGAAAACCACGGAGCGATGTGCTGAACGGCACACTGAGTGTTACAGTGAGCCTGCCGAACTGCTTAGTCGGACGACTGCCGAAGCAGCACTGGGTTCACTGAGGTACACGGAGTTTATTTTCAGTGCATTACTGTTTGTTCCCTGTGTTTGCATTATCATTCTAATTGAAAAACAAATAAGGATTTTTATCCCGTTTATAGTATAGCAGTGCCACCAAAAGCAGCCCATCCGCTCGCGAAATCCATTTTCCGGTGCCGGTTTATAGCCCCTAATGTGTTGGCGTGCCCATAAGTAGAGTGTGTTTCTTTACTTGGCTTATTTAAAAATGTACGATTTGCGATTTTTACACTGAGTGCCACCGTGAGCCTGCCGAACTGCTTGTCGAAGCAACACAAAGCCTCTAAGTTTACTCATAATTGTTTATTTTAAAGGAATTCGTGATATCGCTTCGCTAAGTTCACTAAGCCTATAACTCTGAATAACAAAGCTTTGTGAACCCTTGTGTCATAGTGTCTTAGTGGCGGTTCTTAATTTTTAGGTTATCGGAGTGGACTCAACATTCGAACATTCGAACAATTGAACAATTGAACAATTGAACCCTTAAACCCTTGAACGGCGCAGCCAATTGAACAATTGAACCCGCCAACCCGCACCAAAATTTTAACTACTCCAATATTAAATTAATGACAAATATCCCCGTAGCCTGTATATAACATTGTTTGAATCCCTTTTTTTTGTATTTTTGAATTCGTTTGTTGACATGTTTTAGATATAGGCTCTTATTCTATCCCTTTATTTATACGGTTTGCAAACGGAAATACATCATTTTGGGATGGGTTTTATGTTACCGGCCTTCGGTAGCGGGCCAGTAAACATCAATAATTTGGTATGGGGATTTTTACGCAGCGCATTTTCCTACGCTTGATGCTTGCTTTGGTGGGCGTGTGGGGCTGTGTAGTGGGGGAGGTGAGGGGTTGGATTTTATGGTTATTTAAAAGTATTAGACATTTCTATTATATTAATGATTTCAGTGCTATATTCCGTTTAACTATTTATATTCCATTAATTTATAAGAAAATATTTGTTGGATTACTAATCTTCTATTTAGCGATTGTATTACCAGATGCCTTTTGTCAAAATGGAAAAATTGGTGATGGTTTTGGCACAAATAACTGGTCAACAATAGATGCGTTTGCAGCATCAGCCGGCAGTTCCAGAATTGGGATATTTAATGCTAACTCTACAGGAAACAGATATTTTAGATTAGTTACAAATTGGAGTGGCAATACAAATCAATGGGGGCCTAATAGTGTATTAGCAGATTATCAAGTTACCCCAAGAATTGAAGTTCCATCAGGTGAGATTATTGAAAATAGCACAACAAAAGCATATTATATAAATGCAGGAAGCACTTTGTATAATTATGTTTTCAAAACAAAAGAAGGTGGAAACCCGCCAATAAATAAAGGTTTAATTGTTTTTGAAGTTCAAGGAGCAATTCGCTCAGTTTCCACTGTAACGCAAGACCTCGCTACCGTTTATCGAAGCCAAAATGTAACAGTTACAGCAAATCTCGATGGCTCATTCAGTACAGGGCAAAGTGTTTATCTAAGATATACTACCGATGATTTCGTTAATTCTACCGTTGTTGAAATGGCTGGATCAGGAACTGACTACAAAGCCCAAATACCAGCCACCACAAACACAGCGAACGCAACAGTAAAGTACTATGTGTTTACTTCTGGCAATGGGCTTACAATTACAGGCGATAAAGCCGATTGGTACACAATCAACCTCAACAATTCAGGCAGCAATTATTCATACACCGTAAACCCATCATATATAACAAAAGCAGATGGTAACTGGTCGAGCACAGCAACATGGGAGGGCAACCAAGTGCCGCCTAGTGGTGAGGCCGTAACAATAAATCATGCAGTTACGCTTAATCAGAACGCCACTGTAAGTTCCCTTACAATAAATGCTTCCAAATCCCTTGCCAGCGAAAGCGGCCAAGCACGAAACTTAACTATTGCCAATGGTGGCACTCTTATCAATTCTGGAACTTTTACGGCTAACGATGGAAAGGTTTCGTTTTCAGGATCAGGAACAGTAAGCGGAACCATTGGGTTTAATAATGTGGATATTGCTGGGAGTGTAAATTTTGGGATAAACTCAACTATAAATGGAACTTTAAAAATCTTGGCTGGTGGTTATGTAAATACTCATGCACCTACCTACGCTACCGGATCATTACTGCAATATTTTATAAATGGCTCATACAATAGGGATGTAGAATGGAGTCAAACCTCGGGTTCGGCTTATCCTTATAACGTACAAATAAGCAATAACACTTATTTGTATATGAACAATGCGGGAGCAAATCAAGTTCGGCAAATAGCCGGAAGCCTTACCATTGATCAGGGAAGTACTTTTGATATGCAAAACCTGACAAACGGTACTGCCGATATAGGTGTAACAGTTTTTGGGAATATTGTAAACAATGGCACAGTTAATTTGTCAACAACAACCGAGCGGTTAAAATGCACAGATTATACCAACGGAGCTGTAACCAACACAACAGCAACCACAACCTTATCTTCAAATTCAGGAGGAGATATTGAGTTGACTGGCAACTTGACCGATTACGGTGTTTTTACCCCAAACCAAAGGGCAGTGTTTTTTACCGGGCCATCCGGAAATCAAATCATTTCAGCCCCTAAGCCTTCTGGCGAAACTTTCGATTATGTGATTGTGGATAAAGCCGCTGGCGATATTGTACTAGCAAATGATATTGTTATTAATCAAAAGTTAACCCTTACAAAGGGCAATATAATTATTGGTACCCACAACTTAACTTTTGGAGCTACTGCCCCAGCAGTAGCCGGTGCGCCCAGCGCAATTAATATGATTGTTGCTGATGGAACAGGCGAAGTAAGAAAAGTATTTACAGGCATTGGATCATTTAATTTTCCCATAGGCGATGCAACTGGCACGGCAGAATATTCGCCCGTATCATTAAATTTCAGTTCAGGCACATTTTCCAGTGCTTATGCAGCGGTTCGGGTTACTGATTCAAAGCATCCAAACAATGCGAGTGCAACAAATTATTTAACCAGATATTGGACAGTCGCTAGTTCTGGAATAACTGCCTTTACGTGTACAGTTATTGACACATTTCCTGCTGCTGATGTTATCGGAAGCACAGCAAGTATGGTTACAGGGAAGTGGAATGTCTCTCTGCCTTGGGTAAAATATGGTTCGGTAACAGCGGCAACAACTACAGCAAACGAAGTTACAATCTTCGGCGATTTTACAGGAATAACGGCCGCCATACCCACAGTTACCATTTCAGCCGATCCTGGTTTGACGGTTTGCCAGAATACAACCCTTGCCCTTACTGCCAATCCTGAGGGTGATCCTGATTTTACCTATTTATGGAGTACCGGAGCCACCACTCCATTTATTTCGCCTCCAACTGCATCTGTGGGAACGAACACCTATTCAGTTACTGTTACTGATGCAAACGGTTTTTCCAGCTTACCAGCTTCTGTAAGCGTTGTGGTTATTGCACCAACGACAGCTTCAGCCTCAAGTAATAGTACTCCTGTGTGTGTTGGCGGCACTATAACTTTATTTGGATTGCCTAATAGTATGCCTTCCTATGCCTGGACAGGGCCAAACGGTAATGTTTCAGGTACAAGTATAACAACAATACCTGTACAGGATTTTAACACATTGGCTAGTTCTGGCACTTTAAGCAGCCTTCCATCCGATTGGCGCTTGTTTGAATCGGGTTCAAATGCAAACACAACTTATACAGCAGGTACAGGAAGTGATAACACTGGCAACACCTATAGCTTTGGCTCTGCGGGATTAAATGAGAGGGCTTTTGGTATGCTTCGGACTGGTAGTCTCATACCCGTAATTGGAGCAAAGTACACTAATAATACTGGATCTGTTATAAGCTCTATAAGTATTTCATATACCGGCGAGCAGTGGAGACTGGGAACTTCAGGCAGACTGGTGCCAGACAAACTTGATTTTCAATATAGTACTAACGCCACAAGCCTTAGTACAGGAACATGGAATGATGTAAATGCCCTTGACTTTACAGCACCGGTAACTACTGGCACTGTTGGCGCACTTGATGGTAATGCTTCCGCTAACCGTACCCCGATTTCTTATACAATCAATGGTTTAAGTATTGCCAATTCAGCCGATTTCTATATCCGTTTTAATGATTTTGACGCTACCGGATCAGATGACGGTCTTGCCATAGATGATTTTAATATTTCGTATGTCAGTGGAAGTAGCCAAAACCCGACTATCCCCAATGCAACTACCAATATGTCGGGTACTTATTATCTTACAATTACTGATTTAAATGGGTGTACTTCAACAGCAAACACAAATGTAACAGTAAACACTAACCCTACTGCTTCCGCCGGTAGTGATGCCCCATTGTGTGTTGGGGCTACTTTGAGCCTTAATTCATCAGGTGGCGCAACTTATAGCTGGACAGGGCCGGATTCATTTACATCTTCATTACAGAATCCAACCATAAATAACATGACTACGGCAAAAGCCGGAAACTATAACGTAACAGTTACAAATGTTGCAGGGTGTACAACAACTGCAACGACAAGCGTTGTGGTAAATACGCTGCCCACAATTACCGCAGGAAGCAACAGTCCTAAATGTGTTGGTTCTACTATAAATTTTAATTCCAGCGGCGGAGTCACTTATAGCTGGTCGGGCCCAAACTCATTCGTTTCAACCAGCCAAAATCCATCAATTACTAATATTACTACTGCTGCATCCGGTAATTATTTTGTTACTGTTACTGATGCAAATAATTGTTCAAATACTTCATCAGCAGTAAGCGTTGTGGTTAATGCGTTGCCTACCGCAACAGCTACAAGTAGCCCGGTATGTGTGGGCGGTACAATACAGCTTACTGGTGGACCTGATGGGTTGGCTTCGTATGCATGGTCGGGACCAAATGGATATTCATCCGTTACGACAATACCATATACACAAAATTTTAATACTTTAACTTCAGGCACTTGGAATAATAATTTAACTTTAGCTGGCTGGTATGCCAAAACTGATAATACAGCAATAATAGCTAACTATGGTGCTAATACAGGTTCAAACCAAACTGGTGGTTTATATGCATTTGGAGTTCTTGGCACTAATCCCCTTTCAGATCGTGCTCTTGGTTTTGCTCCTTCAAATGGTTTTACTGGCCCAACTGGTACGGGTAAAGGTTACATAGGATATCGATTAATTAATTCACTTTCAACACCAATTAACTTCATATCTATTTCATGGGCAGGAGAACAATGGAGAAGAGATAATGCAATAGCAAAAAATCTAGTTTTATCTTATCAAACGGGAACAAACTTAACAAACTTAACTGCTGCAGGGACATGGGTAAATGCTAGTTCTTCATTTACTAGTCCACAAATTGGAGCAGCTTTGGTGTTGGATGGCAATGCCTTAGTTAACAGAACGGCTGGAATTACTGCCTCTATTCCAGTTACTCTTGCTGCAGGAACCGAGCTATTGTTGAGATGGGAAGATTTGAATGACACGGGCAGTGATCATTTTCTGGCTATTGATGATGTTGTAATTACGTATGTCAGCGGTGGTCTTCAAAGCCCAACAATACCAAATGCAACGTCACTTATGGCGGGTGTTTATACCCTTACGGTTACTGATGCCGATGGCTGTAGCAATACCGCTACTACTAATGTTGTAGTAAACCCATTGCCAGCAGCCACCATAACCGCCAGTGGCCCAACGACGTTTTGTCAAGGGGGTTCGGTGGCACTAACAGCTTCGGCTGGTACAGGTTATTCTTATACTTGGAGTACAGGCGCAACCACTCAGGTAATTACTGCAACAACAACCGGTTCATACACTGTAACTGTAACCAACTCCAATAGTTGTTCCGCAGTTTCGGCGGCAACAGTGGTAACGGTAAATGCGTTGCCAACTGCAATTATAACAGCAGGTGGCCCAACAACTTTTTGCCAAAGTGGTTCGGTTGTATTAACTTCATCTGCTGCCAGCAGTTATATTTGGAGCAATGGTGCAACATCGCAAGCAATTACAGCTATTTCTTCTGGCTCTTATATAGTTACGGTAACTGATGGCAATGGGTGTACGGCAACATCTGCGCCATTAGTGGTAACTGTCAATCCGGCACCAATTCCAACAATTGCACCTGATGACCCAACTACTTTTTGTGAAGGGGCTTCCGTTGATTTACATTCGTCAGAAGCACCTCACTATTTATGGAATACAGGTGAAATAAGCCAATCTATTACAGTATCGTCATCAGGTTCATATACAGTTACAGTTACTTACGATAATGGGTGTACAGCCACTTCGTTACCAGAGGTTGTGACGGTGCTTGCAGCCACAATACCAACTATTACGCCTAACGGGCCAACCACCTTCTGCCATGCAGAAACTGTAATTTTAACATCATCACCTGGGTCAAGTTACAGATGGAGTACTAATGCCACAACTGAATCTATCACTGTAACTGCTTCCGGTTCCTACACGGTTAAGGTAACTTATGCAAATGGTTGCGAAAGGACTTCGACGCCAATGGTTATTACAGTGGTTCCATCTATAGGCACTCCCAATTTCTTGCTTGGTGCTACTTCATCGCGCTGTCAGGGTGCAGGTTCAGTAATTTATACCGCAACAGCCTTCAATACAACGAATATATCTTACAACCTCGACGCAGCATCATTAGCCGTGGGCAATAGCATTAATAGTACAACTGGTGAAGTAACGTATGTTGCGACTTGGAGCGGAACAACAATAATTACAGCAACTTCAGAAGGATGCAGCGGCCCGAAAACGGCAACACATACGGTAACGGTTAACCCAAAACCCACAATATCACTAATATACCATCAATAACCAAAACCACACCAACCTATACCAAACGCAATTAAGAAACAAAGAGATGAAAATACGAATACGCATGTTACATTGGCTTAACCTGTTGAAACTCTCAGCCTGTTGCGGTTGTAAGTCGGAGCAGTTTGCGTATTTGGCATATAACCGACGAACATAGAAAAACAACGAAATGCGAAAAAACATAAAGATAAACAACCAAGAAATAAACAATAAAAAACAAACAACATGAAAACAAAAATGAGAATTCTACTGGGCTTTTTGTTCGCTCTTCTGCTTTTGGGAGGCACAATGAACGGGGTAGCGCAAACGAGTCAAACCGCGGATCAAACTGTATGTATGGGCATTCAGCCTTATAAAGTGGATGCTAGTCTGCTTCCTAACCCTACATACAACTGGACGATTTCAGGAGGTGGAACAATAGCATCAGGAAATGGGACAGTTGAAATAACAGTCAACTGGACTACCGTAGGCGGCCCCTATACACTTTCTGTTACTACAACATCCAATGGATGTACCAGCGATCCGCAGAGTGTGTCAGTAACAGTAGTAGCATCACCTGTTGGTCCTACGCTTGCAGCTCAGGTACCCGCTTTGGCTAATGTTTGCGAAGGAACCAATGTATCTGCAACCTTTACAGCAGGTAGCGGAGGTGTTGGTTGTAGCGATGCTTATCAATATAGGTTTGATGGTACTGGAGTTTGGACAGCCTACACACCGGGAACAGATCTGAGCACCACGGGTCATACATTAGTTGAAATTCAGGGTCAACGTAGTGGATGTACAACAGGTTCGGGTTGCAATGGTACAGAATGGGTAACTTTGGCAACTTGGGGGGTAACGGCGCCACCAACAGCAAATATTTCGTACAGCGGTTCGCCATGGTGTACTTCAGCAGCTGCACAAACAGTAACCTTAACAGGAACAAATGCTTACACGGGAGGTGTATTTAGTTCTACCACAGGGTTGACCATTAATGGTTCAACC
>CAJAXK010000312.1 GCA_903946925.1 uncultured Bacteroidales bacterium
CTGCATTTCCCGAAGTTGGTGCATACAATGCATAAGGTACGCTCATCATTTGCGAAGTTCCCATATCTGTATAGGAACTTCCTCCGGCTAAGTCTATCTCTATCTGGATAAATTTAGAACCGCTACCCCAGTTGATAGCAGCAAAACTACCTGTAACAGGTGTTCCGGCACCAATGTTGGCAGTAAACAAACCCAAGGCATTGGTGGTAGTGCTTTGCGTTTCCTGATAAACTACTAAGCCTCCCGATGTGGTATCGTGAATGCTGAAACGGATGGATACTGTTTGGTTGGCTAACAAATTGCCACTGGTATTTCTTGCCACGGCCTGATATGGGACCGTTTGAGGTACTTGTGCCATTGAGTTATAAATTACCAATAACATAAAGGTACCCAGGAGTAAAGATTTTGCATAAAGGTTTAAATTCTGCATATAATTACATTTTTCTCTGCTTACTTGGTTCAGGCGTTAGCAATCCCGTTTATTGAATTATTTACTATAAATATTCCTGGTCTGGCTTAAAATCACAGCGCCTGATTGGAGTGTGGCCGGAACCATGCTTTTGAAACTGCAATTTTTCGTTTTGCTATTAATCACGGCGTTTATACCATACATCCATCCTCCCGCTATCGCTGTATTGCCATCTGCTGAAACAGCAACTGAAACTCCTTGATTTGAAGCGCCGACACTTCCGGTGCCAACCAGCATTGTTCCGTTATTAGAAACTACGATGGCAGCAGTACCTCCAATGGTAAATGCAGTAGGAGAACTTAAATTGGTACCTGTGATGGTAACCAAAGTTCCAACAGCACCCGATGAAGGACTGAATGAAGTGATGGCCGGGGCGGTGGCAAATAAATTCACGACAACGAAAACTGAGATTGCCAAAAGGAAAATTTTGTGTTTCATACAGATGAGTTATTATTATGAGCAATTATGTACTGAAACGCTTAAATAAAATCGACCAACTACAAAGGAATTGTTTATGCAATCAAACCAGCTACCTCTTTTGTTTGCAAAAGTAAAGTCAGCAACCCTTTATACCAAGAAATAGATGTCCCGAAATTTGAATTACATCTCCCGCTTTTTTTCAATGCTTTGTTTTGCAGTGTATTACAAGACACTTACGGGTATGGAATGGAATCAGCCGAGATTGACTTTTAGAACTGGAATGTCAACCTGGTGAATACAAATAAATAAAAAGGCTGTATAAGACAGAATCTGTGTGAAGGGAACACAGCTCAGAAGAATGGCCGTTGCATTTTACCTGAATTCTGAAGGGTGTGTTCCGGTTATCTGGCTGAAAGCCTTATAAAAAGCAGTTTTCGATCCAAACCCGGCTTCTTTGGCAACGGCTTCAATTTTGTAATTCTTCAATTCAGGCGAAGCAAGATGTCTGAGCACCTCTTTGATACGGTAATTGTTTACAAACATTTTAAAACTCATGCCTGCATGTTGCTGTATTAGGTCTGAAATTGTTTTCTGGTTGATCCTCAGTTGACCCTTCACATCATCAAATTTCAGATTGCTGTTTAAATAGGGTTTCTCTGATTCAAAATATTCAATCAGTTTCTGATAGGTTTGGCTGGATTGCCCGGGAATTAATGGAGGAAACAGTTGTACGGCAGGTATGATGCCCTCCTCAGGATCCGCTGCCCGGATGTCGTTCCTGTATTTCTCGAACAGGATATTGTATGCACTGTCACGCTGTCGGTAAAGCCGGTAAATCCTAAAGAGCAGGGCTCCCAGTACCAGGGCGGAAACCAGTATAATGAAGAGGATCATCAAATTCGCTCGCATCTGGTTTTTCATCAGCAGCATTTTGGTGCTGAGCGTCTCGTTTTTACGTTCAAGTTTTTCGTTATTGTAGACAAAATCAAGGTCATGAATGGCAATTTGCTTATCGAGGGCCAGGAGGGAATCGCTGATATGCCTGATTGTCTTTTGGATAATAAGAGCCTCTTTAAACCTGCCCGCCTTTTCGTACATGTACTCTTCGGCCTCAAGCAATTGAACATATACTGGGGTCTCCCCCGACAATGCGGCCAGCCTGCCTGCCTCCTGAAATATTCTGAGGGCATCATGGTCCTTATTTTGAGCCTCATACACATTGCCTATGCCGCTCATAGCCCTGAATATTCCGATTTTAATATTATGTTTTTTCGATATATCCAGGACCTCATTATAAAGTTCAAGTGACTGAGAATATTTTTTTTTGTCGTAATACAAGCCAGCCAGGTGAAAACGGGTCGGCAGGGTTTCAACCGTAAATTGGTTCATGGGTAGCAGATTCTTTGCTTTCGAAAAATAGTATTCCGCACTGTCGGGGTTGGAAATCCTGTAAAAGGTGCCCAGGTTGTTCAGCGCAAAGAGGTAATTCAAACTATCGTTGTAAGAACTTGTAATGCTGCACGCTTTCCTGTAATAGAGCAGCGACAGCTTGTTGTCATTCAGCGATTGGTAGTTGCCGGCCAGGTTGAGATAAACAGGCCCAAGCGCTTTGTTATTGCCGAGGGATTCGAATATTTTTATTGCTTCAAGCAGTTTTTTCTGGGCATTCAGGTAATCCCCGGTAGAACTCAGTAATGTGCCATCGATGCTCAGCGCATCTGCTTTTTCAAAGCTCAGTGTCTTTTTATCGAATAATGCGTATGTTTCATCGAGGTATTTTCGAGCCAGGAAATACTTGCCATCGTTTGTTAATTGCTGCGATAACCATATCCCTGAATATATTTTTACGGCATTGCTTCTTCCCGGGCTGATTTGGCGTTGAAAACGTTTCATAAAACTATAGGCTGAGTCTCTCATATCGAGTTTTATCAGCGCATTGGCCCTTAAGTCAAGGTACTCCACCAGTTGACTATCAACAAGTGCTTCCGGCGAAACACCACAAACCAATGAATCCATAAGCCTGAGGGCCGAATCGGCATAAAGCAAAGCACTGTCGGGTTGCTTGGGTGCAAATAGCCTCGCCTTTAA
>CAJAXK010000313.1 GCA_903946925.1 uncultured Bacteroidales bacterium
CTAAATCCTAAAATCCTCTGCAATACCAATTTGATCGTAGTCTTCATTCTATAAACAATTAGCCGCCAAAAGTACGACTATTTGAGAAACCGCCTAACTATCTTGCATATTCGGAAATGGTATTTTTTGTTGGCTCTTAAATTGAATCGCGGTGTCAATTGGAAAAATCCACCACCCTAGCATTTTACCATACATATTTATATTTTACATATCCGCAAACCAATTACCTTTACAATGGCAATTATCAGGATTCCTATCCTAATAAAATCAAAAACAATGAAAATAATTAAAAGCCTAACATACTGGTCCACAATTGCTTTTGTAATCATTCTGTTTACTGCAAAACCACTTTCGGCACAGATTGATTTTACTTTTAGTGGGAAATGTATTGGAAGTGCGACAGTTTTTTCACCTGTTGTTGCCAATCCTGCAACTATTGCAACATATCTGTGGGATTTTGGTGATGGAGGTATTTCCAATTCTTCTAATCCTATTCATGTATATATGGCAACAGGGGTTTATTCAGTAACTTTATCAGTAGTAAATACTTCAGGGATTCCGAGTTCGGCAACGCATCAGGTTCTGATTGAGCCACTTCCGGTAGCTTTCTTCGCTTTTTCAACACCAAATTGCGGCAATACTCCTGTTCAGTTTACCGATCTTTCCTCAACCATGTATGGCTATATTGTAAAATGGAGGTGGGATTTTGGTGATGGGAATACCCAAACCGTAACTTTTCCCAATAACCCTAATGTCGCACATTTGTATCCTACTTATGGCACTTTTGGGGTTACACTAACCATTAAAAATTCCGATTCGTGCCAAAATTCTTTCACTGCTTATGTAACAATTTCACCAGCTCCTGTTGCCAATTTTTATTCCAATGGCAACTGTGAGGACGGGATAATTCAATTTATGGATGCATCAATAAGCAATGGAGCAGGCAATATTGTTAGTTGGGATTGGGATTTCGGCGATCCTACTTCGGGTATAAACAACACAAGCAACTTAAATAATCCATTACATATTTATTCAAATCCAGGTGCTTACACAGTAAGGCAGGTGGTTACGAATTTCAACAATTGTAGTGATACTATTGTCAAAACGGTGGTTGTAAATCCTAACGCACCAGTTGATTTCGCTTATTTTGGCAATTGCGAGGATAGCCCGACACAATTCACATCCATGGTCAACACCTTAACAATTGCACAATATTCCTGGCAATTTGGCGATGGGTTTACTTCCAATTTAGCTAACCCTCTGCATACATATTCCAATCCCGGAATATATTCGGCAATGCTAACAGTTACTGATACCAATGGCTGCTCAAGCAGTGTTTCTCACCCAGTCAATATTATTCCTGCCCCAATTGCCCATTTTGTTGCAAGCAACCTTACTTGTTCTACTGTTTCGTTTGCCGACTTATCCAGTACCTCAACAGGATATATTCTAAATTGGTTTTGGAATTTTGGGGATGGCAATACTGCATCCATCAATTTTCCTTCCGTTCCAAATACAACACATGTGTATGCAAATGCAGGTTCTTATTCGGTATCGCTAACCATTACAACTTCTGACAGTTGTTTTAACAGCGAAACCCAGATTGTTACAATCCAGACAGCACCAATGGCAAATTTTTCTTTCACGCCCAACTGCTCTGTAAGCCCGATTCAATTCACTGACTTATCGTTACCTGGCGGAGGAAGCCCAATCGTACAATGGCAATGGGATTTTGGCGATCCGGCATCGGGTGCATTAAACACTTCTACTTTACAAAACCCAAGCCATCTTTTTTCAGCTATTGGCGCATATAATGTGCAGGTAACGGTTTCAGCCGGAAACGGTTGTTCCAGTTCCTTAGCATTATTTGTATCATTTTCAAATCCGCCGGAAGCAAATTTCTCCTATTCAACAAATCCTTGTATCCAGCAAAATGTATGGTTTATGGACTTGTCGCAAACCAACGGAGGCGGATCAATAATAACGTGGCAATGGGATTTTGGCAATGGCAGTTCAAGCTTCACGCAAAATCCAGGTTGTGGTTACTCCAGTGCCGGAACGTATGCTGTAAAATTAACAGTTACCAATAGTTTTGGTTGTAATGATTCAATTGTGCAACCGGTTACGGTAACAAGCAACACGCTTGCCAGCTTTACTTTTTCAGCACCAGTGCTAAACCAGCCAGTACAATTCACCGATCAAACAGTTGCTACCAACCCGATTATTCAATGGGCCTGGAGTTTTGGCGACGGCAGCACTTCTTCCTTGCAAAACCCTACTCATATTTATTCATTACCAGGAAATTACATGGTAGATCTTGTAGTTACCGATGGCAACGGATGCAGTTTTACGGCATATAACGGCTTTATTGTTCCTCCCGGATCAGGCAATTCCATAATAAATGGCTCGGTGTATGCCGGCGACCAAACCTTGAGCCTCGCCATTATTCAGCTTATTCAGATTGACAGCACAGGATATCCACTGTCAATACAAAATACGGTTCCCGGCATGAACAACCTTTTTGAGTTCAACAATGTGCCTGAAGGGAATTATTACCTCCATGCCATCCCATTTACAAATATCAACGATACAATTTCCTATCTGCCAACATTTTACTTGAATTCTGTTTTTTGGCAGACAGCAACCATACTAAACCTTGGCACTCCCCAAAATCCTTACAACATACATCTCGTTTCATACGATATGGTTGATGACGGTATTTACACGATAAACGGGCAAATTGTAAATTCGGGCAAGTCGTTGAGCGTGGCTGATCAGGAAGTGCTTTTATTCGACAGTCAGGGAAATATCGTACAATTCACTTTTACTGATGCAAATGGGAATTTCACTTTCAACTCACTTCCAGCAGGCACTTACAGTATAAATCCTGTTATACCTGGGCTGACAACCTATCCATTTTATGTTGTTTTGAACGAAAACACAAGTTCAGCGTATGTGCGAATGGTAATTTTGGGCAATACTATTACATCTGTCGAAGAGCAAGTATCGAAGGGAAATGCTTGCGAGGTTTTTCCAAATCCAGCAAATCAATCTATTACAATAACTTCGGATAAAAATGCGGATATAATTGTGATTGGAAACTACCTTGGAAAAATTTTGGTTGAAGTAAACAAACCCGTTAAAACTTATCAGCTTGATGTTAGTTTTTTCCCGGCAGGAATATATTTTATAAAAGTGATCGCTGGAAATGAGGAGACAGTTAAAAAAATTGTAATAACCCATTGATCGGGGATTTCAGATTACGATCGAAACATACATCTTCACTGCCTGCACCAAGTTGTGAAAGCACTGGAATTTTTGTCAGAATATGCTTATAATATACTGATTATTAACACGGAGGGTTGTTGTAACGCTTCGTGTTTTTGTTTTGTAGCAAATCACATCCCCGCGTTTCAAGGATATTTACCCACATATTATAAATTCCTTTTGGGGCTTTTATCCTTAAAACACCACATTTTATTACTTTTGCACAAAAGTTCAACTAAAATTTATCTAACTTAAAAAACGCATGAAAGGATCAATCCTTATACTTGCCGGAGGTGGACCAGCCCCAGGAATCAATACAGTTATCAGTTCGGTTGCAAAAGTTTTCCTTCGCGATGGCTTCCGTGTAATTGGCCTTCACGATGGCTATAAAAGCCTGTTTGCCGAAAACCCCAGCACCATAGACCTGGATTTCGAAATGGCTGACCGTGTGTTCAGCATGGGCGGTTCCATGTTGCGCATGAGCCGTTACAAACCTGCTGACTTAGAGTTTAAAACTACTTTTTTTGTAAAAAATAACGTAAAACTTCTTGTTACCATCGGTGGGGACGACACTGCATCTACAGCCAACAGGATTTCCAAATTCCTAGCTGAACGCAAATTCCCAATCCAGAACATACACGTCCCAAAAACGATTGACAACGATCTTCCGTTGCCTGAAGGACAACCAACTTTTGGTTATCAGAGTGCCAAGCAGGAAGGCGTTCGCATCGGTCGCACAATTTACGAAGATGCACGCACTTCGGGAAACTGGTTTGTGGTTTCGGCCATGGGACGCGAAGCCGGCCATTTGGCTTTTGGTATCGGCGCAGCCTGCCACTACCCAATGATCATCATCCCCGAAATGTTCAACAAAACCAAAATTACGCTTGATAAAATTACCCGTCTTATCATTTCTTCAATCGTGAAGCGGACTTTGCTTGGCATCCCTTATGGGGTGGCAATTGTTAGCGAAGGCGTTTTCCATTTTATGAGCGATGATGAAATTGAAGCATCCGGCATACAATTTACGTATGACGAGCATGGCCACCCGGAATTGGGAACCGTTAGTAAAGCGCATATATACAATATGTTACTTCAAATCAGACTCAAACAACTTGGTCTGAATGTAAAAAGCCGTCCGGTGGAAATGGGATACGAATTGCGTTGTATTCAGCCAACCGCATTCGATTTGTTGTACTGCAGCCTGCTTGGAATTGGTGTGAAGAAAATATTCGACGATGGATTGACCGGCTGCATGGTTAGCTCGGACCCAACAGGTGATATTTTCCCACTCTTCCTGAAAGACCTCGAAGATGGCCACGGTAAAGTGCGTACCCGTATGGTTACCATGGACAGCCAGAAATCGAGGATGGTGTTCTACGACAGTATCCAGTACCTGACAGCCAACGATATGGAAGAGGCAAAAAAATACCTTTCAAATCCCGAAGATTTTGATTTTATGAAGATTTTGGAATGGTAGGTTTTTAACATTTTAACTCATTTTTAACTTCGGGAACTTGTTTTTGGGTGTCTGTTCAATTTTCTTAGTGGGCAGGCACTCTTTTTTTCTACTCCTATCTTTGAGTCCACTCCGAAAACCTAAAAAAAAAACCACGGAGCGATGTGCTGAGCTTATCGAAGCAGCATAGAGGACACAGAGGTACACAGAGTATTGTTAATCTGCTATTTAAACTTTTTGAACTTACAGATTTAGTGCCTTAGTGGCAAATAAGACTTTTCGGAGTGGACTCATCTTTAAAACTAATAATTCGATGGATACCAGCTTAAAAACCGGTGAATTTTCGCTTTCGGTGCAACAGTGCCTTGCCGATAATACTTTTATCAAACTTTCCCTTGGGAATTACAAAGGCAAGGAAGAAAACCTGAAAAATATTTACATCAAGCGCATCCTGATTAAAGGCGAGGAAAAGCTAAGTTTTACATTCAGGTACAAAACCCGTGATATTGTTAAAAACTATTCTGTTTCGGAGGGATTAAATTTAATCGGTACTTATTTGGATCGGCAATTTTATGTTGCAAGCCTTTTTTCCACTGCTTTCGACCTCAGTTTTGAGAACTTGCACAATAAAAAGATTGTCCTTCGCAAAAGCCAAGCGAGCAACAGCAGTGTACCATCGCTCGAACACGACAGGAGCAAAAACCGGTTGATTGCTGCAAATGAGAAACCCTATCTCACAGAACTTAAAATAACTGACCAAACTGGGAAAGTGCTTGCCAATTCGCAGGACAAGTACAAGCAAATAAACCATTACATTGAGATACTCAGCACATTGATACAGGAAATGCCTATTAGGGAAAACCTTAAAGTGGTGGACATGGGTTCAGGGAAAGGCTATCTTACTTTTGCATTATACGATTATCTTACCAATGTTTTGAAAATCCAGGCACAAATTACGGGAGTTGAATTCAGGCCAGAATTGGTGGATTTGTGCAACAAATTTGCCAGAAATTCAGGTTTTGGTCAATTGGATTTCAAACAAGGAACTATAGAAAATTACGATAGTTCGGGAACCAACATCCTTATTGCGCTCCATGCCTGCGACACGGCAACCGATGATGCTATTTATCAAGGAATTAAGGCCAATGCCGATTTAATTGTTGTTGCTCCTTGCTGCCATAAACAGATACGGCGGCAATTGGAAGCACAAAAAACCAGCAACGAAATGGATTTTCTGACCAAATACGGAATTTTTCAGGAACGCCATGCCGAGATGCTGACAGATGGGATACGAGCTTTGATACTCGAATATTTTGGGTACAAAACCAAAGTTTTTGAATTTATATCAGATGCCCATACGCCTAAAAATGTGATGATTGTGGGAATTAAAAACCAAAAAGCAGAACAAAAAAACATTCAGGTTTTACAAAAGATAAAAAACGCAAAGGCCTATTTTGGCATTGAATATCATCATTTGGAGAGGTTGATGGGGATTTGAAATTTAAGTTTTTATAATTTCAATTTATAGAAAAGCGGAGCTAAATCCAAACTTCAAATTGACATAGAGAAAAACGAGGAAACAAGTTCAAACGAATATGAAAAAGGAAGAAATTGAAAAACTTACACCAGAAATCAGAAAGAGCGAATCTTGGAGCGAGGCCGAAAGCGAATACCAGTTTTTGTTTGAAACAGAGATGATGCCCGATATTTTGCGTTTTGGTGCCAAACCACTATCGAACAAGCAATTTGTTGATAAACTTAAAAGCATAGTTAAAAATTATCCTTTCTATTATCCGGCGTATCTTGATATGGGCTGTAGGCTGCTCAAAATCAATATACAACAAGCTACGGAAGCTCTTGATATAGGTTACGAAATCTGCATTAGGGTATCTGATTTCGAAACAATTGATAAGGATTACGATATTGTGTTCGAGAATTTAGAGAATCTTATTCATTCGGAGTTTGTTGTTCGTTATGTACTAAAACTTATTGAAAAATTTCCTGACAAGGCAATATTTTACGATTCGGCCGCGTATGCGTTTGCCTCATTGGGCGAAAATGATCAAGCGGTTGCTTTCAGCAAAAAAGCAGTTGAACTATCCCCTAAAAATTCATATTTCCTTAACAATTTGGGGATGAATTATTTAGAACTAAAAATGTATGAAGAAGCAGAAAAGTGCTTCAATCTTTCGATAAAAGCAGATAAGAATCATGTTAATCCTGTTAACAACCTTGCAATTTGTAAAGAAATGAAAGCCATAGGATTAACACTCAAGGAATATTTCCTTTTACCCGTTGATATTGAAAAAATTAGGGAATTGGAAAAGAACAGTGATCCTGATATTTTAGTGGAATATATTGGTAATGTGAACCAATTTAAAATTATTGGTCTAAAGAATTCTTTTTTGGAGAAATCACAAAATAAAATACATTCATTTGACAGACTCATTAAAACACTAAGAGGGTTTTTCCGTTTTATTCAATCCATTAGCGATGAGTATTTTATTTATGAACAGGTGTTTTATGTACACATAAATTTCGAATCAATAATGCACATGTTTATCATTAGGCATAGCGATGTGAACGAAGAGATTTTGAATGAAATTTACCAATCCATGTTCATGTTCTACGGTTACCTTTCCGAGAAAAAAATTATTAAGAAACAACAGTTTGAAGCATTTAAAGAAACAGCAGATTCTATTAAATCTGGACTTTTTGATAAAATGCACAAATACAATAAAGTGCGAAAAGGATTGGGGAACAATCGAAAGACAAAAGCGGAAATCTTGGAGGAAATTTTTGGTGATGATGGCGATAGGGATTACATTTTTTAGTAAATCTATATCAAAAAGACTCTTTGACTTAAAATGTAATTGATAATCAGATAGTTTCAGCAATTTATTTTCATATGCAGTAAATTATACTGGTAATAAAATTACTTATCTAAACAAAAGTGTACATAAGGTTGATAAAGAAATTCCATACCGTCACAATACCGATAGCAAACAATTTGGATAGGTAAAAATTATAGCTCCGTTTTGTAACCAAATACCAGATTACCATCGTATTCATTCCCAAGCCAATAACTGAAAAAAACAGGAACCTTGAATACTCAATTGCTAATTCGGGATTGTTGCTTTGGAATGTCCACCAACGGTTCAGGAAATAATTGCTGGTAGCTGCCAATGTAAAACCAATGCAATTGGCAACATATTTCTGTATCTGGAATTTTTCTTTGCTTAGCCAAGTAAAACCAAAATCAACAACCACTCCGGTAGCCCCAACAGCCCCAAATTTCATAAATTTTACCAGTACGTCCTGGGTTAAAAAATCCATCATATCCGGCAAAGGTACAGAAAAACACTTTTACAGTCCAAATTTGAAAACCGACTGGCAAAAACCTTATTTGAATTATTAACTATAACACTTATTTTCAACAGTTTACAGCACATACTATTTATGCTGCCAAAAGGCTAAAACTGCACAATTACAAGCTGTTTTTTCTCATCCCTTATAATTTCGACAGTTGCAACCTGGCCAGGTTTCAATTTGCCAAGCCGTGCCATATAATCGTAAATATTGCTCACGGGCTGACCTTCGATGGATATTACCCTGTCGCCTTTAACAATCCCCGAACGTTCGGCTGGCCCACCTTTGCGCACGCCGTCAACCCTAAGCCCATTATTGTCATTGGAAACCATATCTGGAACAATCCCTAAAGTAACTTTCATGTTTCGGCCATAACGAGCAGCTTGTTTGGAACCAGCTTCGCGGAAAATCAACCTCGGACTGTTAGCCAGGATTTTGGATAAATCGTAAACCATTTCCAAAACAGCTACCTCGCCGGTATAATTTATTTTATCAACATCATCAGCAGGAGTGTGATATTCGTCGTGTGCCCCGGTGGTGAAATAGAACACAGGAATATTTTCGCTATAAAAAGATGCATGATCCGATGGACCATACCCATCAGTAGAATGAGTAGTCTTGAACGGACGGCCAGTTTCGAGGATTTTCAGCAACGAATCCGATTCTGCCGAAGTACCAGTACCTCCAACGCTTATGGAGTTTGTTGCGGGGTTGAGCCTTCCAATCATATCCATGTTAATCATGGCATTTACCTTTTTCAGGTCAATTGGTGGTTTGTTAACAAATTCCTTCGAACCCAATAGCCCCATTTCTTCGCCTGTAAAAGCTACCAATACAACACTTCGCTTTAATTGCGAGCGGTTTGCAGCCAATTTTTGAGCTATTTCAATAACTCCTGCCGTGCCTGAAGCATTGTCGTCGGCTCCGTTATGAACTGCCAATGTTTCGGGTGCGCGCGAACCGCTTCCTTCGCCACCCATTCCCAAATGGTCGAAGTGGGCACCAATTACCACATATTCGTTTTTAAGTACTGGATCCGAGCCTTCAATTACAGCAGCTACATTCTGCGCTATCACCCTTGTTTTCACCACATCGGCAGTAGCTGTAACCGTAGGTTCCAGGTATAACGAAACAGGTTTGTGGTTATCCTTCATCTCCGTTTCGAGCGTGGCAATTGAGTAGTTCATGGAAGCAAGCAATTTATCGGCAAGTTCGCGGGTAATGCTAAAAACCGGAATCCCGGCATCGGATGGCGATTTGTCGTACTGCGTATGCATGAGCACATCCTTTTTTTCGATGTCGGATGGAGTAACCAGCAACACGCCAATAGCCCCTTTATCTTTGGCTGTCAACACTTTACCGCGTTCCTGCCCATAAGCTATAAAAGCAGAGTTTTGTTTTTCCGGTTCAGGATCGCCCCGAAGTATAATGGCCCATTTGCCTTTTACATCAATATTTTTAAAGTCGTTCCATTTTAACGAATCCAAATCCAGATCGAAACCATATCCGGCAAAAACCACAGGAGCCGCAACTTTCGCCGAAGCAGAAAAAGAGAGTGGGGTAAAATCAACATTTGGGGTTGCAGTATATCCGTCGAAAGAAATCGAATTATTTTCTCCCGGATTTACATCCGATACGATCTCGAATTTTTGAAACCCGTTATCGAAAAGTAATTTTAAACCAGCTTTACTAAAACAATCGCGGATATAAGCCGAAGCAACCCCATCTTCCGGAGTGCCGGGTTTGCGCCCTTTCAGCGAATCGGATGCAAGAAAACCAATTTGCTTTTGCAAATCGGTTGTAGTTATTTCGGGGTTGTATTGGGCAAAAGTTGAAGAGGAAAAAATCAAAATTCCGGCAACAAAGAGAAGAATACTTTTATGTTTCATGGTCGAAGACTTTTTTTAAGAAAAAACAAACATAGCAATTAAATTGTAATTGCCGTAATCCTGATTAAAAGTTGACTAAAAAAGGCATTAGAGTTTCTGAAACTCAAACGATGGAAAGCCTTTTTCCATTTTGTTGTTCACCAATTTGTAAAAGCCAACAAACCTTAATTTATACAAATAGCCTTTCGTATCGCGTATCACATAAATTAAATCCGAATTAACCGTGTAGGTCCCAACAGCGAAGTCGTACATTTTCCAGTTATACCCAATACGATCGGCATTTTTACTAAAATTCATTGATTGCGCCGTTTCGTAAGTTACGCTATCGAAAGGGGAAAGAGAATCCACTGCAACTTCAACAAATCGGGGGTTTATTAAAACACCTGTCAATAGATATGGGTAAGGATCGCCTTCATCAGTATAAAGGAGCGTTGTGTATTGGGTGAAAAGTAAATCCCAATTGGATTTATCAGGCTCTGAAACGATTTCCGTTGGATTGGAAATTGAAAAAAGCACATTGTTGACATTTTCCTGCTTTTTTACTGAATGTAACTTTGGGTTTTTCCCATCCATGGCTGCGGTGCGGAAATAGTAAACTCCATTTTTCAGGCTATCAATCACCAATTGGCTGAAACCTCGTGGGTTTCCCCGCTCATCAATTCCCCTATCAATCAACAGCAATCGGTTGGTGCCAATGGTGTCGTTATCAGTATTGATTTCGAACCATTTTCCGATAGCGAGTGAGTCAGCAGTACCATCTGATGGATTGAAAAGCCATATTGCCCCGGTAGTATCTACAGGAAGACCAAAAACCTGCCCTTCTAAATGGGCAGATTTCATAAAATTACTACTGTTCAGTATAACCCGCCAACCATAGGCAGAGCTTTCGAAACCCAAATCCCAAGTCGCTTTCAGGTTTGTACTCACGGCACTACTATCTAACAGGCTATAATAAACCTGATATTTGTAAGTATCGGTTAAAGAAACTGTGTCGGAAATATAATTTCCAGGCTTGTGTGGTGTAATCCTCTCATCTTCTTTGAAACAAGACGAAACCAACACTGAAATCAAAACAAGCAGGTATAATATCGGTTTACGGAACATCAGGTTTTTTTGAAATTATAGGATAATTTTACGAATGCGGTACGACCCCAGGCTATAATAGTTGTCCCACTACTACTTGAATGTGCCCCTGAACTACCCATTTTACCTTGTACATTGGTAACATCAAAAAGGTTTTTCCCACCACAGGAAACAGTAAGTATGTTGTGGAAAAAGCTTTTCATCAATGAGATATCCAAAGAAGGAAAACCATCAACATATTCATTATTGAAAGCACCATCTGGATTTAGGATTGGATATTTACCTGAATATTTGAAGTTAGTAATCAGGGATGTGGCAATTTTTTCAAAGTTATAAGTAAGCATGAAATCAAAATCGGTACTGTAATGAAATATTTCGTTAACATTACTTTGGTCTTCTACTGGGTACTTTCTACCAATTAGTGAAATCCCTGCCCGCATTGTTAGTTTAGGATATAAATTAACGGTCGAATTTAATTGAACGCCTTGTGAAATAAACTTAACAATATTAGCATAAGAATAAGATATAGAATTTGAAGCAGAATCAAGGGGGACCAATTCTATCATATTATCTAGGTTGGTGTAAAACAAAGTTATTTCTGTATTCAGAAAATACGTTGGCATCTCACGGTTATATGAAAAATTAAGGTTGGTGAGATAAGAGCTTTCTGCTTTTAATTCGGGATTACCTACCACGGCGTGGTTGCTATCAATAAATTCAAGATAAAGTTCTTTTATGGTAGGCGACCTAAATCCCCTTGCAAAGGAGGCCCGGAGCGAAGTGTTTTTTGATGGTGAATATTTGGCATTTAAGGAGTAAACCAGTGGGGCTTCATATTTTGTGTTATATATAAATCTGGCTCCTGGTTGTAAAGTTATTTTTGAATTTAGATTGTACTTAATATTGATAAAACCAGCTAAGTCGCCAATTTGCTGCGAGTTGCCTTGTATCCGCTCACCTTCGGTATTGTCTAAATTACCCTCGAAACCAATCAAAGTGTTCAGCTTTTGTTCAAAATAGTACGAATCTAACAAGGTGCGCAAATAGAAACTTTGATAAATCGTGGTGTCGCCTTCGATGGGAGTTTTTTCTAAAATTGTAAGATCATTCTGATAAAGCTCATATTTTTTGTTATGAGTAGAATAAGCCCCAACAAAACTCAGTTGCTGCTTAGGCGAGAAAATATAAGATGATTCTACCTTAGAAGTTTGCCTTATTGTATGGAAAGTTTTATCCATAGCTGTTTCGTAATAAGGTTTCAACAAATTACCATAGCTTTGGATAATCTCATCAAAGAATTGCAATGACATTTTTAAACGCACTTTATTTGTGGAATACAAATAATAACCATTAGCATTGTACTGCAGTTTTGGGTTCCAGGTCATGGCTCTTGCTGTATCCGATTCTGATTCGGAATAACCATCAAAAAAGTTGCGTGAAAAATCAAGGGAATAGGTATGATTTTTATTGTGGGCTGAACCACCAGCATTAAAATCATAACGTCCAACACTTTCGTAATACGCATTTGCAAAAGCTGTTAACGAAGCATTCTTATTCTCTCTGGTAATAATATTTACAACCCCTCCACTAGCATTGCTACCATAAACAACAGACATGGGGCCTTCTATTATCTCAACATGATCAACATTGTATAGGTTTAATTGGTTGATGTCGATATTTCCATCCAAACGACCAATAACTGGAACACCATCAACAAGTATTTTAACATTTTCGCCTGACAGGCCCATAAAACTCAAATTCGCCCCCATAATTCCACCTTGTGATATCCGAACATGACTTTCCGTGCTCAACAAATCAGTCAAATTGGTAGCAGCTTTTCGTTCGATCTGCCTACTATTTATTACATTGACTTTGTAAATGGACTTATCCGCTTTTTCAGGCTTAAATTGGCCTGTTACCACAAATTCGCTCATGTTCAACACGGCCGGAACTAGAGACAAAGTAGTAGAAACCCCTGGCTCAATGGTATCGAATAAAGTTTCGTAACCGACGTAAGTAATTGCTATTTTACTTGTCTCTTTTAACTCGTTTGGAACTTTGCCTTCCATATCGGTAACCGCTTGCTTGAGGCTTGTAGTTTTCAGTCCTTGAAAACAGACGGTTGCAAAAGGAATGACTTCTTTCGATTTGGCATCAATAATTTTAATAGTGCCTTGCTGACCGAAGATCTCACCTACGGTCAGCATTAGCACTATCAACCCTATTAACCTGATAAACAAAACTTTCATTCCAAATTATTATTTTTTTAGCAGAAATGAGATGTGTTTTTAGTTGTTACTGAAGTAAAGTGCCGGCCAAAGTAACCAGCTCTGGCCGGCGCCCTTACTTTCAAACCTAATTAACCCTATAAACAAAACATTTCATGCGTACTTATTTCGCTTTAATTGAGGTAGATTTTGCTTTTTAATGCCTGACCGTTAACCGGATATTTTATCCGGCCAACGGAATAGACATCAAACCCTATAAACATAAACAAAACCCCACATTTTAATTATTTATCACTACCTTTTGTGATATTCTATTTGCACCGCTCTGTACAACAACTACATACATACCTGTGCGCAAAGCCGTAACTGGTATCCGGAGGGTTGTAAGCACTTCGGATTGAAGCTCATATTGTTGCGCAAATACAATCTTACCCGAAATATCCATTATGGAAACCATGGTATTTACCGATTTTCCAGGGTTAACAACAAGATTCATTACCTCACTTACCGGATTTGGGTAAACAGCCACATTAAAGCTTGATTTTTCAACCTCTGCAAAGCCTAAAGCTGAAATCATTTCTTTTTGAAAAACTATCCGGCCAGTTGATGTGCCAACAAATTCTTTAAAAACAAGTTTATGAATGTTACCACTTTTATCCTGAACAAAATAAACGGTTGAGTCCACTATATCATACGTATAACTGGCATTCAGTTTTTTCCATTCCCAACCAATTGGTGAACGGGTTGAATCCATGGCGGCCAGATCAAATGCTTTATAATCCAGTGAAACATGTTCAAATTTATCCACTTTTACATCGTAATTATTGAGTACACCAACAACCGGATACAAAACTCCATCAGGATATGTGTACATATATTTAGCAAACAACAAATCCCATTGTGAGGTAGCAACTGGCTCAAAATCAACAATCTGATTGTCAACCAAATTATATCCTACAAAGTTTTTTGTTGAATATGGGCTACAATCCAAACTGATTTTGTTATCATTTGTGCCGTCCAAATTTGCGAAACGAAAGTCAATAACGTTCAAACTCGAATATTTACGCATGATCCAAATTTTGCGCAGGCTTCCATCACGAAGTTTTATGATAAACAAGGAATCGCCAACCACATCGTGCGAAGCTGTATTGTATTTGCCCCAACCGTAATCGGGATGGCCTTTCTGGTTTTGGCAAAAAGCACCTGTTTCCCAATCAGTGGTTGAATTCACCAATTTTTTCCATGAATAAAACCCGGCTGTATCTACTGTTGCCCAGCCACTTGTATCTGATTTTGGGTAAGCATACAATTCAACACCAGCAAGGCTGATTGCATTGTTGTTAGAAGCATCATTTGTAAGGATGCTAGCACTCATGCGCGATGCACGGAAAGCAATATCCCACTGTTTACGGTTAACAGCACCTTTGTTACCGGCAGACATGCTGTAATAAACCTCATTGTTATAACCGGCACCCATATAAATTGTGTCGGTAATAGGGCCAGATTTTTGGCCCATTACAGGATATGAACCTGCAAAAGTGGTTGCTATTAATGCAACAAAAGTGAAGAGTTTGTTAATCATAAGGTAAAAAGTATGGAATTGTGTGTGAAATTTCCCAGTAATGGAACCATTCTGGCAATAAGGCTTTTGATGCCTTACTAAATGGATTATGCAGGCAACTTTATGCGCGGATGTGAACCGTACAATTCCAAGCCTGAAAATCAGAAATTAAGCGGTTGGTGGGCCTCGTAAGGAAAAGGCTTGAATGCCCTGAATGGAAACAGGGACATCTGGCAAATTGAAATATGTAGAAATTATTTCTGCATGAAAAATATTGAATTCCTGAACATCAGGGGTTGAAAAATCAAAATGGTGTACACTCCCAAACTGGGCAAAACTTCCGTCATCCTTAACCGATGAGGATGAATCTTTGTCCTTGGCACGGGTTGAGGAACACGCAACAGGAATAAGTTGTTTGCCCCAAATATGATGCTGATGAAAATTAACAAGGCTTCCAAGATAAATCCACATCACACCAAAAGCCCATCCAATAAGGATGGCTTTGCGCAGTGCTGAGGTTGTGGAACGTAGGAAACCCATAATTTGCCTTTGAAATAGGGTGCAAAGTTGTATTTTTTTCGGGACATAAAAACTTTTTTATGACTTTTTTTTAATAATTAACGAAAATAATCAGAATAATGACATATATCAATGCTTTTTGTGATTTGTACATGGTGTCAAATTGATTTTTATCCTAAAACCCCAAAATAATCCCTTTTTATAAAAAAACATCAGCCAATCGAAGTATTCCTTCAATTGGCTGATAGTAAACATACAATGAAAATGTGCTAAATGCCTGCTTCAAGTTTTATTTGAACCACCCAATCTTTGATCCTCTGATCAGTAAACTCTTTTTGAGAATCGTCGTCGATGGCCAATCCAACAAAATTCCCTTCTTTCTCGGCTGTTGAGTAATAAAAGTTGTACCCACGGGTTGATGTAAAGCCAACCACGTTTTGCTTGTACGGCAAACGGCAAAATATTGTTCCCATACCATCAACAAAGCTTTCGGGATAAATTTTCTGATCGCCAAGACCAAACAGAGCAATTTTCTTTTTGCTCAAATCGGCTTCGATCAGAGTGTCGATAAACCTTTCCCAGTCCGAATGCATTTCGCCAATTCCCCAAGCGGCTGTTCCCAAAACCAAAAAATCGTATTTTTCGACATCGTGCTTGGCAGCTCCACCAACATTGTGTACCGTTGCATCCACTCCAATAAGTTCCTGTATCCTGCGGGCCACTTTTGCAGTGGTTCCATTATCTTTACCGCCGAAAAAAATTCCAATCTGTGACATAATTAATTAAAGTTTCTATTTGATTTTTTACAAAAGTAATGCAAATCAAAAAGATGCATTAGTTTGCGACAACCTTTTTCTGACTAATTTTGAAGCCGAAGCCAAAACCAGCAAAAATGAGAAGTAGATTAAATAAACACCATTACTTTAATTTTGTTTTACCCCAACTTTTAATTTCACTCATACTGCTGATTGCCATAATTGGGGTTACTGGATTTGGTTTGCCCACTTTAGTGGTTATATTGTTCGTCTCCTCACTTATTTACATAAACAGCAGGATATTTTCAAACATACTTCAACTCCGAAACACGCTTGAAAATATTGAGCAAGGATTAGTTGAAGGGATAGATTCAGACCCAAAAGGAATTTTTGCTGAATTAAACGGCTTACTGTCAACCATTTTTGAAAGGATCAGAAAACAGGAAGATGATCTTCAGCTTGAAAAACTAAGAAGGCTCAGATCGGTAATTGATGGGCAGGATCAGGAACGCAACCGTTTATCGCGCGAATTGCACGATAGTGTTGGACAATCGCTTATTGCAGTGAAATTGCAGCTCGAAAATGCCGAAACCATGAATTACTCCATGATGCGGGCTGGAATCGACTCAGCAAAAAGCATGATTGATAGTACAATTGAAGAAGTCCGCCGTGTATGCAATGCACTTATGCCCGCAGCTTTAAATGAATTTGGAATTATTTCGACCCTCAGGGCACTATGCTCCGAAATGGCTTCCTTGGCTGGATTTACCGTGGAATTCGAAAATGAGGGTTCTTTGGACAGAATATCGAAAAAATCGCAGGTTTACCTTTACCGCATTGCGCAGGAAGCCTTGAACAACATAGCCAAACATTCCCGAGCTACTCATGTTATTATGAAACTTAACCGCATAAATAATATAGTTACATTGGAAGTATCTGACAATGGAAAAGGTTTTAACTTTGACCCGATAAATTTTGCGCTCCGCAACGGACTACAAAACATGCGCGAACGCACAAATTTGTTGCAGGGAGAATTTACTATCAACAGTCAACCAGGTTTTGGGACTACCATAAAAGTCTCAATTCCTTATAATACTGGAAATGGAAAGGATTAAAATAATATTGGTGGACGACCACCAACTTGTACGGACAGGCATTGCCAACTTGTTGGCAGGGGAACAAGGGTTTGAAATAATAGGCGAAGCGGCTGAGGCTAAAGATTTTTTCGACCTGCTTAAGCACAAACATCCCGACATTGCAATCCTCGATATTGCATTGCCCGGCATGTCGGGCATTGATATTACCAAAAGGTTACACAACGATTTCCCGGGAATCCGCATCCTGATACTTTCGATGCACACATCGGAGGAATTTATTTTTAATGCAATAAACTCAGGTGCAAGAGGTTATTTGCCAAAAAATACATCGCGGAAAGAACTTGTTGATGCGGTTTATGCCATCCATCGTGGCGAAGAATATTTTGCCGAAAGCATCTCAAACGTTATCCTTAAAAGCTATGTAAAAAAAGCGAAGTCGGATGTTCAGGACGATAACAACGAGAACTTATTGTCGAAACGCGAAATTGAAGTGCTGAAACTTTTTGCCGAAGGAAAAACAAACCAGGAAATTGCCGACAAACTTTTTATCAGCATCCGCACGGTTGAATCGCATAAAAACCATATCATGGCAAGGCTCGAACTTAAAACCACTGTAGATTTGGTGAAATTTGCGATAAGGAACAATATTGTTCTTCTTTAAACCAAATAGTAACTCTTCACACTACGGAAAATTGAATCTACTCCGAAAACCCTCAAAAAAAAGAAAACCACGGAGGCACAGAGGACACAGAGGTGCACAGAGTATTGTTAATCAGTTCTTTAAACTTTGTGAACTTAGCGAAGCGATATCACGAATTCCTTTAAAACAAGCAATTATGAGTAATCTTAGAGATTTAGTGCCTTAGTGGCAAAAAAACTTTTCGGAGTGGACTCAATATCGATGATTTAGAAGTACTTAAAGTGCCTAAATTGCCAAAAGTTAATGCCACTAATGCGTTTAGTCCTTTAATTTGTGAAAAAAGTCGCTTTCATTAATTTGAAATTCTGAAAAACTATTCTAATGTAAGTGCTTGGTTAATAATGCGGTTAAGATTAGTTTGGAACTTTAGGCATTTTAGGCACACGCTACTTTAGGCACTGAATAGTTACAACAAATCCTGTGGGCCAAAACACAGAAACACCTCACTATACTTATTAGATAGCTGTAAATCGACTCAAAATATGATCAAGAACTTCATTTCCTTTTTACTTTTTGTTCTGCCTGCCTTGGCATTTTCGCAACAGTTGAACCAAAAATCAACCGACCCCAAAAAGAACAACGAGATGCTTGTTGGCTATTGCAACCGCGATGGTTTTGTTGATGTGAAATGCAATTTCGATTCCGCTTTCCAGGCTGAATATGCCATTTACCATGCCGATAAAGCAAGCATGGAACATTTAGCAAAAAAAATGAAAGGCATCAAAGTAACTTTGGTAATGGCAACCTGGTGTGGCGACAGCAAGGAATGGGTTCCGAGGTTTTATAAAATTATGGACCAACTTGACTTTAACTACAAAAAAATGACCGTTATAAGTGTTGACCGCAGTAAAAAAGCACCTGGAACCAAAGTCGAAACACTAAATATCGAAAAGGTGCCCACTTTTATATTTTACAGGAAAAACACCGAAATAGGACGCATTATTGAAGTTCCTGTTGATTTACTTGAAAAAGATATCCTCAGAATCCTTTCAGAATAAGTGCGTGGGATGGCTAAAAGACAGATTCACTTCAAGTGATTGTTTGTTTTGAAAAATGCCATGTTTTGAAACCCTTTGATTTGACTTTTTTAAGGAATGGTTTTTGTGGAATTAAGTCCGAAAAATTATAGAAAATGAAAAAATCGATTATTGTAACAATTGCCTTGCTACTCGGGTTTTCGTCCTGCGAAAAGACCAAAAACACTACAACCGCAATACCTGATGGTACATATTTCGGCACTTTCCAACGGGTTGTACCTGGCGAGGCAGGACAAATCGCAAATGTAGCCCTCACATTTAACTCTGGGGTGTGGTTTGGAGAAAGCGATTTGGCAAATTATCCCGCACTTTGCCGTGGAACTTATGAGGTAGAAGGCAACAAACTTATTTTAAAAGATGATTGTTTGTGGATAGCACAGTTCGATTGGTCGTTGATATTGAATGGTGAGTATATTTTTGAAAAGAATGGTGATAGCCTGATATTCTCAAAAAAACCTTTGAGCGTGGCATCAAATTGGTTTGTTGATACTTATAGGATGTCCCTTCCAATGCAAGGTTTAAAGAAAAGCCCTATGGAAGGGGTTTGGGTTGAATCGGTAGCGAAAAAAGACACAATGGAATTTGTTTCAGAATATGATGGGCAGTTCCCTGTTTTTACTTTGAAAAGGGAATCCCAAATTATTGATGGTCTTAATCTACCTGGATATTTTTCAGGGCCATACCATTATAAATTACTGGAAAACAGCATTTCCACACAATGGTTCCTTTCGAGCAATTCGGCATATTTCAGGTATTATTTCAAAATGGATAAAGGTGGAACCGAATTTAAAATCGGAAACTTTTTTGCTGATTTTTCTGAAAACCCTGATACATTGACGTTTGTAAAAATTAAATAGGCAAAGAATCCCAAAGCACCACATTATTACAAACATAATCTTTAAAATGATCAACCTTTTAAATACCATTCCCTCAACACAGGCAGCTATACGAAAAGAAATCGGTAACGGCAAAACAATTGGGTTTGTACCCACCATGGGAGCATTGCACGAAGGCCATTTGGTATTGATACGACGGGCAGTTGCCGAAAACGATTTTGTGGTTGTTAGCATTTTTGTGAACCCAATACAGTTCAACAACCCCGACGACCTCGCAAAATATCCAAGGACACTTGAAACTGACCTAAAAATGCTCGAAAGCACAGGTTGCCACCTTGTTTTCGCCCCTTCGGCAGAAGAAATGTATCCCGAACCCGATCGTTCAGAATTTGATTTTGGCAAACTTGATAAGGTAATGGAAGGCAAATTCCGCCCCGGGCATTTTAATGGTGTTGCCATAGTGGTAAAAAAACTGTTTGAAATAGTAAGCCCGCATAAAGCTTATTTTGGCGAAAAAGATTTTCAGCAATTGGCGATTATCAAGAACATGGTGAGCCAATTGAACCTGCCGGTACACATTGTCCCCTGCCCTATCGTCCGCGAACCGGATGGTTTGGCAATGAGTTCGCGAAATACAAGGCTTAGCCCGAAAGAACGTTCAGAAGCCCTAATTATATTTAAGGCACTTTCGGGCATTAGTGAAAATTACTCTTGGTTTATTCCCGATGGAGTAAAGCAATTGGTTAGGGGCGAAATTCAGGAAAGCCCGCTTTTTAGGGTTGAATACGTGGATGTGGTTGATACCGAAACCCTTCAGCCTTTTGAAGATTGGAACGATGTGGAACATGCTGTGGTGTGTGTGGCCGCATTTATCGGATCTGTAAGGTTGATTGATAATATCAAATTGTTTTAGACAAAAGTTTATTTTTAATCTCTAGGAAAATTTTAATCAAATAAACCTTACATTTGCTTAATTCCTTATCACAACGCTTTTACCTGTAATTTAATACTTTAACCCAACCTAAAACTATTTAATATGAAAACAAATGGATTAAAAATCGGATTATTTATCCTAGCGCTTTGCGTAAGTATGGTTGCATGCAAAGATGATGAGGCAACCGCTACAAAAAATTCCTTCAAATACAACGATAAGGAGTCAGAAATAGGCACCGCCTTTGGTTTTGCTTTTGGCCAAACCGATGTTACCGGGGTTTACTGGGTAGATATGGAATTTTTTGAAAAAACATTTACCGTGCATTACGTAAATGGTTATCCTGATTCACTTTCAGGAAAAGGCGATGCCTTGGTTCTTGCTTTTTTAACTAACAAGGAAACAGAGATACCAACAGGCGAATATGTCTTTAAATCGACAAGTTCTACCTATGCAGCTTTTACCATTGATGGCGAAGACGCCACAGGGCTTATTGTTGGTTATGATGCAGCAAGTCAAGATGACCCCGCATTTGTTGAAATTTCGGGTGGAAAAGTTACCGTTACAAAAAATGCCGACGAGTACGAATTCACGTTTAACCTCACCACAAAAATTAATACCACCATTACCGGATATTATAAGGGCAAACCTGTTTTTTATACGGAAAAGAAAAAGAAATCGGGAAATCCACAAAACTGGTTTCCCCCAAAAAAACAATCAATTTAATCTCGAAACTTTAGCATTTCAATCGTATTCATAATAGCATCGCTTTGAAATCAATATTATTTAACCTTAAACCGATTTAAACCAAGCAATTATGAATAAAAAAGTTTCAAAAATCGGATTTTTCCTGTTGGTTCTAAGCATCAGCCTTGCTGCATGTAAAAAGGACGAAAAAACTACGATAAATTCTTTTAAGTACAACCAAAAAGAAGTAGAAATAGGCACCACCTTAGGTTTCACTTATGGCCAAGTTGCTGTTCCTGGTGTGTATTGGTTTGCAATGGAGTTTCTTGAAAAAACATTAACAGTGAATTATGTAAACAGTTACCCCGACTCAATTTCGGGCACTGGAGATGCTCTGCTATTAACATTTTTGACCAACAACTCAACTGAAATTCCGACCGGAGAATATGTTTTTAGTACCCCTGGCAGTGATTACACCAGTTTTACTTTCGATGGCGATTTTTCTGGGCTGACGGTTGGTTACGAAGCTTCCAATTGGGAAAATCCATCAATAATTTATATTTCTGGCGGAAAAGTTACCGTTACAAAAAATGCCGATGAGTACGAATTCACTTTTAACCTAACCACGAAAATAAACACAACCATTACCGGATATTATAAGGGCAAACCAGTTATTTATGCTGAAAAGAAAAAGAAATCGGGAAATCCACAAAACTGGTTTCCAGTAACTGGCCTTTAATTCTTTAGCAGTTGGCAAAGTATAAGAAAGCCCTGTCCTCATCTGGCAGGGTTTTTCGTTTATTGCAGGTTGCCCGGATGCAGAAAAACCGATTTGATAAAATATTTCGTAATTTTGCCGCGCTATGATAATTGAAGTCTTAAAATCAAAAATACACAGAGCCACCATAACCCAGGCTAACCTGAACTATATCGGCTCTATTTCCATTGACGAAGATTTGATGGAAGCTGCAAACCTGATTGAATTTGAAAAAGTTCAGGTTGTAAACATCAACAATGGCGAAAGGCTCGAAACTTATGTTATCCGCGGCGAAAGGGGCACAGGCGTAATTTCACTCAATGGCGCTGCTGCCCGTAAAGCCCATGTTGGGGATTTGGTAATTATTGCTTCGTATGCCCAAATGGATTTTGAGGAAGCAAAAAGCCATAAACCAAGTATCGTTTTCCCGACTTCCCAAAACAAATTAAGCTAACTGCCTTGAATCCAAAACTCAAGAACTTTATCCGTTTTACAGTTTTTCTGGGAATCGGCATCTTTTTTATCTGGATATTTCTCCGAAACCTTTCGGCTGAACAAAAGCAGGAAATCATCCTTTCGATGGGGAACGCCAATTATTGGTGGATTGCCTTAGCAATCCCATTAGGAATCCTCAGCCATTACATCAGGGCCATCCGCTGGAAAATGCTGATCGAAACCATGGATTACAAGCCAAAGAACAGCAATATGTTTTATGCTGTTATGATCGGATATTTTGCCAATCTTGCATTGCCACGTTTGGGTGAAGTCAGCCGTTGCACGGTTCTTGCCAAATACGAAAATGTCCCTTTCCAAAAATCATTTGGTACGGTTATTACCGAAAGGGTGCTCGATATGATGGTTTTCATGCTGCTTTTCTTCCTCAACCTGGCTTTACAGGCCGAACGGCTTTCTGGCTATATTGACGAAAATATTTATAAACCACTTCAATCAAAATTACATCTTAGCTACAACCTTTCGGGAGCGTTTACCATACTCATGGTTGCTTTTGCTGTAGTTTTCGGCATACTCTTCTTCATATTCAGAAAAAAAATAACAACTAATAAGCTCTATATCAAGATTATAACCATGGCAAAGGGCTTCGTTGAAGGGATGAAATCCCTATTGAAAGTCAGGAATCTGTGGTTGTTCTTTTTATATACAGCTTCCATTTGGGCACTCTATTTATTGATGGCTTATGTGGTTTTTTTCAGTATTCCCGGAAGCAGTGGCTTAGGCCTTGATGCAGGTTTAGCAGTATTAGTTTTCGGTTCAATCGGTATTATGGTTGTGCAGGGCGGCATTGGGATTTATCCCGCAATAGTGGCCGAAACCCTTGTGCTTTATGGAGTTGCAAGTGTGCAGGGGTACGCGTTGGGCTGGTTGATTTGGACTTCACAAAACCTAACCATTGTTTTGGTAGGTATAATTTCTTTAATTTTGTTGCCCATTGTAAACAACCGGAAAAATGCCAAAGCTTGATATAATCAAAAAAAAAATATTTGCTTCAGTTGATGCAGATTTTCTCCGCATGTTGACTATCAGCAAGTTTCAGGGAAAGAAAATCGTTTTCACCAACGGATGTTTCGATATCTTGCATCTTGGCCATATTGATTACCTCTCGAAAGCCGCCGATTTGGGCGATATGCTAATTATTGGCCTTAATTCCGATTTATCGGTTAGCAGCATAAAGGGGAAAAACCGCCCTTTGCAGGATGAAATCTCGCGGGCAACAGTGCTAGCATCGCTTGGATTTGTGGATGTCGTAGTCCTTTTTGGTGAGGATACGCCTTACGAACTTATCAATGTGGTGCAACCCGATATTTTGGTAAAAGGTGCCGATTACAAACCGGAAGAAATTGTTGGCTATGATATTGTAAAGAAAAAAGGGGGCGAAATTGCCACACTTTCATTTTTGGAAGGATATTCTACTACTGCCATTGAAAAAAGGATTTTGGGGGTTGGGGTTTAGGTTTTGGGGGTTGGGGTTACAATTCAAACCTTAATAATTGATACAAAAAGATTTTCCGGTTTGGATTTTTATCATTTTTGATAATTTATTGGTTTGGATTTTTATTAAAAATGAATAATATTGATTTGGATTTTTATTGATATTAGTCTAATTTTGCTTTGGATTTTTAATTGAACCAAAATGTATCTGCCAAGAAACATTGATAATGAACTACTTGTCTGGAAAAATGAAGCTAACCGAAAACCTTTACTTTTGAGAGGTGCGCGGCAAGTAGGGAAATCATCGGCTGTGCGAAACCTTTCCAAGCATTTTACACATTTTGTTGAGCTTAATTTCGATGAAAACCCAGCGTTGGGCAAACTTTTCGAGAATAACCCATTGATAGATGATCTTTGCGAGCAACTTTCCATTTACACCAAAACCCCAATAATCGAAGGTAAAACCCTTTTGTTTTTCGATGAAATTCAATCGTGCATTCCTGCTATATCAATGTTAAGGTATTTTTATGAGAAAAAGCCTGATTTACATGTAATTGCGGCAGGTTCGTTATTGGAGTTTGCCATGTCGGAAATCCCCTCTCATGCTGTGGGAAGGGTGCGTTCGCTGTTTTTATTCCCATTTTCGTTCAACGAGTTTTTAACCGCACTTGGCGAAGGTGCGCTGTTGGCATTAATAGGGAAATCAAATTCCGACAAGCCAATAAACGAACTGATCCACCAAAAAATAATCCTTTATTTAAGGAGATTCTTCATTATTGGCGGAATGCCGGAAGCCGTAAGCGTTTATAAACAAACAGGTGATTTGTTAAAAGTCCAGAATATCCTCAACGATCTTTTTATTTCGTTTCAGGAAGATTTCAGCAAATACAAAAAGAAAATCTCGACAGAGAGGATAACCGAAGTGTTTTATGCTGTAATACAACAAGTTGGGAATAAGTTTACCTATTCGTACCCCAACGCGACCCAAAACAACATCCAAGTTAAAGAAGTGCTTGATTTGTTGCAAAAAGCGGGATTGATTATCCCTGTTACCCATACCGCTGCCAATGGCATACCGTTGGGGGCTGAAACAAACCCTAAAAAACGAAAATTCCTCATACTCGACACAGGGATTTATCAACGATCATTAGGGCTGAACCTAACGCAGTTGTTCAACGAAGAACAGACAACATTCGTTAACAGGGGCGGAATTGCAGAACTACATGCTGGATTGGAAATCATGAAAAGCGGTTCCTGTTATAGCAAGCCAGAACTGTATTATTGGCAAAGGGAATCGCGCAACAGTCAGGCCGAAGTTGATTATATCATCCAAAAACAAAATGAAATAATACCTGTGGAGGTGAAAGCAGGCACAAAAGGAGCGATGCAAAGCTTGTATGTTTTTTTAAAGGAGAAAAACACAAACAAAGGGATCCGTTGTTCGTTGGAAAACTTTTCGGAATTCGAAAGCATTGAAGTTGTACCTTTATATGCTATTGGAAATATTTTCAAAGTATAAAAGTATTTCTGTCAACCATTTCTACCTAAATCCGCATTATCGCATCACCACATTCCAAAATTCCCACATTCCCTCATTCCCACATCCCCAAATTTTCAAATTCTCACATCTCCAAATTCTCACATCACCGCATTAACACATCACCGCATTAACACATTAGCAAATTAACACCATGGCAAAAACTAAAACCGTTTTCTTCTGTCAAAATTGCGGGGCGCAGTCGGCCAAGTGGATGGGACGCTGTACTTCCTGCGATGCCTGGAACACTTTTGTTGAAGAAGTTGTGCAGCGCGACGATGCCTCGGCCAAAAACACCGGAAATTTCAAGGCTTCCGAATCGAAACCCCGA
Organism: uncultured Bacteroidales bacterium; assembly: GCA_903946925.1. Classification (GTDB taxonomy): domain Bacteria; phylum Bacteroidota; class Bacteroidia; order Bacteroidales; family UBA4417; genus UBA4417. The sequence continues at coordinate 25,991 of CAJAXK010000313.1, forward strand.
AAATTGAAGGAAATAGAGCAAGGCAACGAGCAGCGCACCACAACAAACAATGGCGAACTCGACCGCGTGCTGGGTGGTGGATTGGTTGGCGGCTCACTAATATTGGTTGGCGGCGAACCGGGAATTGGGAAATCAACACTTATGCTGCAAATCGCCCTCAATATGCAAGGCATCAGGGTTTTGTATGTTTCGGGCGAAGAGAGTGAGCAACAAATCCGAATGCGTGCCGACAGGCTTGGCTTTAACGACCCTGACTGCTACATACTTACCGAAACCAATACACAAAGCGTTTTTCAGCATATACAAGCGGTGCAACCTGGTTTGGTTATCATTGATTCGGTTCAAACCCTGCAGACCAGTATTATTGAATCTTCTGCCGGAAGCATTTCGCAAATACGCGAAACCGCAGCCGAAATGCAGCGTTTTGCCAAAACCACAGGAGTTCCGGTTATATTGATAGGGCATATTACCAAGGATGGATCGCTTGCCGGGCCGAAAATACTCGAACACATGGTGGATGCGGTGCTGCAATTCGAGGGCGACCGCAATTATGGTTACAGGATACTCCGCGCGGTGAAAAACCGTTTCGGTTCCGCTTCCGAGCTTGGGATTTTTGAAATGCGCGATACCGGTTTACGCGAGGTTACCAACCCTTCCGAAATACTTATTTCGCAGCGCGAAGAACCTACAAGCGGCGTGGCCATTGCCAGCACCATCGAAGGGATACGGCCTATGCTCATCGAAGTGCAGGCTTTGGTGAGTTCAGCTGCTTATGGTACGCCACAACGCTCAAGCACTGGTTTCGATAGCCGCAGGCTGAACATGCTTTTGGCCGTTCTGGAAAAGCGTTGCGGTTTTAGGCTGGGGATAAAAGATGTTTTTTTGAATATTGCCGGAGGCATACGCGTTGATGATCCGGCTATTGATATGGCAGTGGTTAGCGCCATCCTGTCTTCCAACGAAGACATTCCAACTAACCAACAGGTTTGTTTTGCCGGCGAGGTTGGACTTTCTGGCGAAATACGTCCGGTAAACCGTGTGGAACAACGCATTGCCGAAGCCGAGAAACTTGGTTTCAAACAAATTTTAGTCTCGCGCTACAACCTGAAAGGCTTGAAAACCGATAAGTGGGCCATAAAAGTTACCGGGGTGGGAAAAGTGGAAGAAGTTTTCGGGATATTGTTCGGGTAGAGGTTTTTAAAAGGATTAACCACGGAGGCACGGAGGGCACTGAGGAGCACGGAGGATTTTTTAAACCGCTAAGGTCACTAAGTTGCACTAAAGGTGTTACATTTTGTTGAATTACGGAATGTTGTAACAATGTTCTATCTTACTTCTCCATACCCTCCTTGCCTCCGTGGTAAAAGAATTGGAAGGATTTTACCGAACGCATCTGAAAGAAGATGGAGGTTGCTATTTTTCTTTTATCCTGTTCTTCAAATCCATTTGTTCATGTAAAATTCTTGTTATTTCTATTTCGGCATCTTCAGTCCTGCGATAAAAAATGATATGTTTGCCCGCATTGAAACCCAATAAATTTTCGGTAACCCCTGAATAGCTTTTCCCTAAATCAGGGTTATTTGCTACCTGCTCGAAAGTATCTATAAGCATAGCATAATACTTGTCTGCTTGATTTTCAGACCATTTGTCAAAAGTGTAATTCCAAATACAGGTTAAATCGTCAACTGCCTTATTTGTGAGTTTATACTTTGCCATCCAGGTTCTTTTTAGCTTTTATTTTTTCTAAATGCAACATGGGATCAAAATCGTGAGCTATCCCGCTTTCTGTGCCTTCGCAAATAGCTTGCCTTAAAGCAACCAACTTGCCTTCTTCTTCTTCCAAAAGCCTTAACCCTGCCCTGATTACTTCGCTTGCATTTTTATATCGCCCTGCCGATATCGTACCTTTAATAAATGTGTCAAAATGGGGGCCTATTGATAAAGAGGTGTTTTTATTCATTGTCAATAAATTTTCTTCAAAATTACCAATTTTTGGTATAAAATCATCGGGGTGAGAAGTTTTTTAACAATCACACAGACAAAAGGCAACAATTATAATAGCCCGAACGCGTCTGAAAGAAGACGCGCCCGAACTGAGTATTGCAAAGTTAGCAATCATTATGAGTTATATCTTTCTCGGGGGGCATTTTGGGCTAGAAGTAACCCGAGGCATCTGAAAGAAGACCCGCCCGAACGGAACGCACGTTGTAGCATTAAGGTTCAACAATCAGCCTATCCACTTCTTCCTTTAATCTGGGAATATGGTTTATCACAATGCCCCAGATATTTTCATCTGATACGCTATCGTAACCATGTATGATTTGATTTCTTAACCCGACAATCCTTCTTGCGTTTTCTATTGGGAACAGTGCATCTTCTTTTAGAATCCTGTTTATTGCCTCACCAATTATCTCCAGGTTTCTTTCAATCGCCCGTTTTAGCATCATATCTTTGGCGTATTCATCGAAACGCTTTTGCCTGCCAATAAAAAAAGTGTCTGTTTCTTCAATGGCAAGTTTTATATCGTAAAGGCATTTAAGCACTCTTTCGTTCATAAACCAATTGTTTTTCCCTTTCGACCACTTTCTTGAATATCGGATTGCGTATGGCCTGGTTCTCTACCAAGTCAACCTGCCTGTGGAATAGTTGTTCCAGGTTTTCTTTTAAATCCATATAATTGTCAAAGTATTCCAGCAGATCCATCTGATGGAATTGAATCAGCATATCAATATCGCTGTTGTCGTTGAATTTATCCGAAAGTACCGAACCGAACAGGTACAACTCTTGTACTTTGTGCGTTTCGCAAAGCCCCATTAACTTATCTTTATGCAAATCTATCAGGTTCATAAGGCAAAAGTACGAAATTTGTGGTTGTTTTGTGGTTTTTCTTCCTATTAGCTGAAGGCCTTGCGCTATTGTGTGGCTCAGAAGCCTATGAGGGAAGCGAACGATTCTCAAATTATTAAGAACTGAACAATAGGGGTTGTATAACCAAGCAATAAATAAATTTTATAGGCGCGGGCAATAGGCTAAGGATTTAACCCGAACGCGTCTGAAAGAAGACGCGCCCGAACGGAGGGATAGTGGCCAAGGAAAAGAGATTTTCCCAGAACGCATCTGAGAGAAGATGCGCCCGAACGGAGATATTACTCGAACGGAGTTTAATTCCTATTTTTTTTTTGTAGTGCTTCTTCGTCTAACTTTACTTTTTCCCAATTTTCAATGAATATCCTTTTCCAGTCACGATACATAAAGAAAATTACAGGTATAAATAATATCACACTCAAGGAATAAAATATCCAATAATTACAGCTAATAAAGCCTTTTGAAATGAATACTAATATATCTATCAAGATTAAGCCTAAGTAGACTAATAGAATTGTCCTGCTAAACCTAAGTTTAAATTTTGTATTAAGCTTCAGCAGTCTATTCTCAAATTTAAGTTCTGAGTTAGGTTCAATGAAAACTATCAAATATGAGGCTATCCTAAATAAAGATTGAAATCGTGAAATAAGAATTAGACAGGAAGGATAAATTACAAGTATTGGCAAGGCGTATAACCAAAATGATACAACAGATTGTGTAAATATAAAACTGAATATAGCAATTGTACCTAAAACCGAATAATTTACGGTTGAGGTTATGATTTGAGTTAAAATTGAAAACTCACTTCTGAGTTCTTGATATTCTAGTTTTTTATACTTATTCATAAATTACAGTTTTTGAGTTTTGTTCTTTCCATGTTTTATTTGTCGGACAGTTATTGTCTTTAGTATTACAACCAATATCGATTAACTGTGGCATTTATAATGGTTCTGATGATCCGGCATTTACCACATTTCGGTTTTACAAAACCAAGATATAAATTAGACGAAAACTAACGGTTACAGATAATGAAATAGACTACAACCGCCTTTTTCATTGCCTTACCAACTGCAATCTTTTATTGGAATGCGAATCAAAGGTATGTTTATAAACCACTCAATTAAAACTTGGCAATAAATATTCGTTATTAAGTTTGTTTGAATACATAATTGCTGGTTGTTTTGCTGCTTGGTTGTTTTTAATTCCCTTTTACATTTTGAAATTGAATGGTCTTACCCCTTTCCCAAGCTCTCCCTATTCGCAATATTTGAACAGCAAATGCAAATCAACTTTTAGATTAGCGAGGAAGCGGTTACAAGGATTATACCCGAAAGTATTTGAAAAAAGAAACTCCTGAAATGGAGATGCTCCAGAATTAGGATGACCATGCATAAAAAAGTGAACTATTATCTGTAATTCCTTTTCCTAAATCTACTAAAACCACAATTTTCTAAATTTTAACTTCATTCATAAATTTCATAATAAATATCATAATATTTTTGAAAATTTGCTAGCAACAAAATAATAGACAAAACATTAGCTGCTATTAAAGCAATAACTAATATAAACAGGAATCCAACAACATCAATAGCGATTAAAGAGATTAATAAACTAAAGAGTGTTGAAAATGCAGTGGTTAATCCTAATCCTCGAGCCCATTTTTTATATTTTATTAAGCCATAACTGATTATTGCTTCGCTTATTGTAATTCCAATAATTAGTAATAAAAGCTTAATTGCATTATCATTAATGAGTTTTGGCGCTAGATCAATTGTAAAATATAAAAAGGCTATTGCATTTACAAAAAATGAAGTAGCTGCAATTGTAATACCAATATTTTTCTTATAAGCATCGTTAAATTTGATTTTACCTACTTTTGGAGGTAGTTCTTCTTTGCTTTCAACTATCATTTGCGTGACCTCTGTATGCGGATTTATAACACTCTGATAAAATTCCTCATAAGTATTGAATCCACGACTATTGGCCGCCTTAATAACATCACTATCAAAATTAGCTATGTTTAGGTTTTCAGTAACTTCATTAATAGCTTTAAGCAATGATGTTGAAATCACTAAATTTCGTCTCTTAATTTCTGCATAACTATAAAGCAAAGTAGGAGTTGTAAAATCTGCATGATTTTCAAAGATATTTACTAATTCAGAATCTGGCAATATCATCAGTTCTGTCGCATTAATTTTTTTCATTTTATTGATTATTAGATGGCTAATTATTTCTCTTTTAATAAAAGGGCTTGATTTTATGTCTTGCTATTAATGTTCTTGTTTGTTTAAGCTTGCTTCATAAGTTTCATTTTTGGATTTTTGTAACACAAAATTAGGTAAAAATGCAATTACAAAAAGCAATTATTCCCAAATATATTTTCTTTGTAAAAATATATTATTTGTTAAATGCAATTATTGTTCATACACATTGAAAACCAGCATTCAGCATCGTATTTTTGAAACAATTATTACCCCTTCACCATCACCCCCTCCACTTCGGTTTCTTCGTCGGCTTTTACTTCAATATTGGTGAGGCTAAGGTTTTGGTAGGTTTCCTTTATGCAAAGTATGCTGTGCATGCCGGGGTCCACCTGGTCGAAGGCAAAACTGCCATCCTCGTCGGTGGTGGTGGCTTCGGGCATGCCTTCCATTTGCACTATGGCATCGGCAATGGGTTCGGCGGTAACAGAATCGGTGAGCGTGCCGCTTACCATGCCTTGGGTTTCGCCTTCGGGGCTGCTGGGGCGGCGCTTGCCATGCCTATCCACAATTACGCGGGCATTGGTATAGGCGGCAAAAAACTCGGGTTCGCGGCTTTTTACGATGCCAAAGGCCAGGTCCATTTTGTCGGTAAGCAGGGCGCGGATGTCGGAAATAATGGATTCCATCTCGGTTTTAATGGCGGCACGGGCACTTATGCTTGCGCGTGGGGCCGAATTTACTGCCGCATACCCGTCAATCGTAAGTTTAAACCCATTTAGCCATGCAGTATTAATGCTGTAATCGTCAAGGCGGTCGAGTAAGGTGGTGGCAAGGCGGTGCAATTCGCGGCAGGTATCAAGGAGTTTGTCGCCCCCAACCCTATGAAGGTCGGAATAGTACAGGTCAACTTTCCCGCGTACTTCGGTTACGTTTTCCATGTTTGCAAAAAGCAGCATGGTGTTGGCTAACTCGTCGGCGGATGTTTCGAGCAACTTCCGCTTTTCCTGTTTTACGGCGGCATCGGAACTTCCAAGCACCAATTGCTGGTTCCGCTCGTGGTGAAGGGCAACCAAGGCTTTAAGTTCCTCGAACAGTTGCGGGAGTTTTGGGACAAGGTTTAATTTGGTGGCAAACATTTGAAGCGTGTTTATCACTGCTTCGGCCATACGTAGCACATTCAAATCGGTAATTCTCATAACGGTATGCTAAAAGGTTAATAAATTGGTTTCTAATGCGAGACTGTTCATGCAACTGTGTCTGCAAAGAAGAAAAACTAAATTTGCAGACTATGACAGAACCGATTAAAAAAGAAGAATTCAATTATGAAGAATTCGAAAAGGAAGCCATAAAAGGGCTTTATGCGAAGAA
>CAJAXK010000314.1 GCA_903946925.1 uncultured Bacteroidales bacterium
AGCTACGGGTAATCCACGAGCGCAAACCGCGTTACTTTGCCGTTAAGATCCAACTGCCTGACAATTCAGAAATTGACAGCCTTACACCTGGCGACCTCGAAAGGGCTTTATCCGATAAGACCAGAAATGAAAGGTTAAGGCAAATCGGTGAAAGACTCAATACCGAACGCAAACGGGCAAATGATATAATTGCTTCGCTCAAAAGTGGGTTCACGTTTGAGGAGTTTAAAAAGCAGTTTACAGGCATCAAAGCAACATCTGACCACGGCAACATATTTTATAGGTACAATACCACTATTGAAAGCCTGATGATAGAAAACCGCTTCGGCACTGCTGCCACTTTCAGTTCATCACTCAAATCCCTGCGGACATTTGCCGGAACGGACAAACTGCACTATCGGGATGTCACCGTAAATTGGCTGCAAAAGTATGAGTCGTTTATGACCAGTGAAAAAATCACACTTCTTCCAAACGGAAAAATACATACCAAGCCAGCTAAAAGTAAAACCACGGTTGGGATCAACCTGCGAAGTTTAAGGGTAATTTTTAACGCTGCTATCGAAGCCCAGGAGATCGACCCGTCTGTTTACCCTTTCAAAAGAAACACAAGCCAAAAGTCAAAATACAAGATACCAATAGGCAGCTCAATAAAAAAGGCACTCACGAAGGAGGAGTTAAAATTACTGTTCAATGCACCAGCAACACCCGCACAAGAAAGAGCCAGGGACTTCTTTTTTTTTAGTTACACGGCAAATGGGATGAATATAAAAGACATTTGCAAGCTCACCAACGAGTGCGTAATCAATTCTAATTTGCATTTTTACCGGGCCAAAACAATTCGCACATCTGAAAACCCCAAACTAATTTCTGTGCCATTGACTGAATTTGCTCAAAGCATCATCGCAAAGTACCGTACCACGGACACCAGCCCCAAAGCGTATTTGTTTGATATCCTGAAAACAACAGATACAGAATTGGCGAAGCATAAAAAGATAAAAGCCTTTACAAAGGTTGTAAACAGGGATTTAAAACCCCTCGCTCTATCCGTTGGCATCACTGAAATAGGCACGTACTTTGCCCGGCATTCGTTTGCCACACTGGCAATACAAGGAGGTGCCAGCCTTGAATTTGCAAGCGAAGCATTGGGGCACTCGAACCTCAAAACCACACTTACATATTTCAAGGGGTTTCAGGATAGCGCAAAACTTGATGTCCTAAATAAATTGATGGATTTTTAATTGCTCATTTTAAATTTCATAAAGATGTGATGTTAAGCTTTTTACCGAAATATTAATTTTGTTACCATTTCATTATCAATCAAATACACTAATATTGTATCAATACTGTAAATACGGTATACACTATCCGTTTTGTAAGTGTTATTCCGCTAAATTTGAACTGAAAACCTCAAAAATGTGTATCAAAAACAGTGCAAGACAAACAAAATTGTTAACGATATGTTAATGCCCCAAACGTAATTTGTATTGTATTGTATCACAGCGGTTATCACACGAAAAAAATAAGTAAAAATCACTAAACATTGAATATCAGTACTATATATTTGTAATATGATGCTACAATATTGTAGTATTGTGAAATTCGTGAAAATAGAGGTTAGATTTTTTGCTATTATCTTTGTCGAAAAAAAAGATATGTCCCAGACAAATTTAACCTTCGACCAACTACCAGCAGCAGTAACTTTATTGCTTCAGGAAGTAAGTGCTATTAAAATCGCTTTACAAGCAAAACCCGTCCAGGAGATAGCCGACCAACTTTACACGGTTCAACAAGCATCCGAATTTCTAAGTCTTGCCATACCAACCATGTATGCGATTATTAGTCGTGGCGAGATTGCAAACCTAAAACGAGGCAAACGTGTGTATTTCCAAAAATCCGACCTTATTAAGTACCTTGAGGCAGGTAGGCGCAACACAAAACGCGGTTAACCGATGGGTAAGCTACAAAAAATGCACATCGGGGCGAGGCCAGGGCGTTCATTCATAGATTTTACACATCTAAGGTGCTCAAATATTGCCCCCTCCGATTTTAATCCGATTCATACCGCCCTGCCTCCTAATCAAACCTATTTCCTCATTATGCCGCTTTCGGTCAACATCAGTACTATTTTGGATAGGTTCTCATTCTGCCTTCCTTCAGACAATATTTTTTCGATCAACATATCCACCCTTTTTTCATTTCGTTCATGGAGGGAAACCAACTGGTTTAGCTTGCTTTCTATCAACTCGATTTTTGATAAAAGAGCCACTTGTTGTTTTTCTATTGGTTCAGGGGCAGGCTCGGATAAGGCCTGTTTGAACATCTCACCAATGCCTGTTTTCAACCAATCAATATTTACATTATATGTAAGTTCAAGGATTTTACAGTGGTTCGCCTGCAAAGGGTTTTTGCCTTTTTGGATCATAGACAACCCATTCCCCGTCTTAAAGCCTAAATCGGCGGCAAGTTCCCGTTGATTTTTCTTCAACACATTCTGCAAATGGAACAACCTTTCTCCGATTTCACAATTTAGATTCATCCTTAATAAAGATTAATGGTTGTTAAAAATACACATAAGAGATACTGAATACATATTAAGTGTTATTTTTGCAGCATCCTTACTTGCAAAGGTATAATATTCTACTACATTATTCAATAACTAAAAATGGTTAACTAAATATGGCTAAGAGACTAAAAATTGAAACAATTAGGAGCATGAGGGGGCAGACACAATTATTTGTACAGATAGCTCAGGAGAATGGCCTTCAAAACATAGAAACTGTCAGAAGGTGGTTAAGGATGAATAAACCTAACGGCCCCTTGACTTGCAAATCGACCCTTGGAATCATCTCAATTGCATTAAACGTTCCAGAAACCAGTTTACTTGAAGATTTCGACTATGAAACTAACAATAAAAGAGCAGGCAGTCCTAAGCCTACTGTCTAAGGACAAGACGGCAAAAGAAATTGCAAGAATTGAAAACCGGTCGATTTACACAATCAACGCCCAAATCAAATCCGCCAAACTAAAGTTAGGCTGCAAAACGGATCATGGCGCTGTAGCAAAAATATTGCAAATCAACTATGGGATTGACACAATGTGAAGAAATGCAAATCCGGATGGGATCAGCAAAAATGGGCGTAGAATAGGCAATCAGCATCATATTGGTAATGAAAGATGAGATATGTCAGCGTGAAGAATTTCGCGTATGGTGCAAAACCAAAGAGCGAAACTAGGTAAGCCAAGGCTTGGCAGCCCAAACAAAGCAAATATCAAACGGTAGGGTTTTGTATTCTATAAATGAGCTTAAAATGCCAAAATCCTATGAAGGCTAACTTACAAAAACAAATAAACTATATATGAAAAACCAAGCACTGCAAACTATTCCGCAACGCTTTATTTTTGGCGACAAGGAAGTTGATTTTGAAATTACCGGATCCAGCGTGATGGTAAACGCCACCCAAATGGCGAAGATTTTCGGAAAACTCCCGAAAGATTTTTTAACCAATGAAAACACAAAAGCATTCA
>CAJAXK010000315.1 GCA_903946925.1 uncultured Bacteroidales bacterium
GATTAGAAACACATTGTATTTTAATACAGCCTTGATTTTTGGTTACTTTTTGATCAAGCAAAAAGTAAAAAATCTAAACCATTTTGACCAAAGTTTTGGTTTTGATAACAGTCAGATAGCACCTCAAAATAAGAATTAGCCCTATTCGAATGTAAAAGCTTGGTTATTAAAGCAGTTAAAATTAGCAAGGAACTTTAGGCATTTAAAGGCACTCACTACTTTAGGCACTGAATGCTTACTATCGAACAAATGTGATACAATTTTAAAAAACCATGCAACCTTTGACATTTAGTTTTACCCTTTTAACATATCTTAATAAACAGTCCAAAAGTTAACAGATTAGGCAGAGGCTTTTCCCTACTTTTGCACAAAAATGAAAAAATGCTTAAAATTGGGGTCATAGGAGCTGGTCATCTTGGAAAAATCCACTTGAAATGTATTAGGCAAATTCCTGATTTTCAACTTGTAGGCTTTTATGACAAGGAAGAATGGAATTCGGTTTCTGTGAGCAAAGAATTTGGAGTGCGAAGTTTTGATTCGATGCAAGAGTTGGTAAAAGTAGTTGATGTTATTGATATTGTAACCCCAACACTGGCCCATTTTGAAATTGCTTCTTACGCATTGAAACAATTCAAACATGTATTTATTGAGAAGCCAATTGTAGCATCGGCCGAAGAGGCAAAAAAATTAGTTGATATTGCCCTCGAAGCAAATGTAAAAGTGCAAGTTGGTCATGTTGAGCGTTTTAATCCGGCTATGATAGCTGCACTGCCGTTCATTGACAATCCAATGTTTATCGAAGTACACAGGCTCGCCACCTTCAACCCTCGTGGAACTGATGTGCCTGTAATACTGGATCTTATGATTCATGATATTGATATTGTGTTGCATACAGTTCATGCCAACCTGCGAAAAGTTAGTGCAAGCGGGGTTGCTGTAATAACCAATACTGCCGATATTGTGAGCGCAAGGCTCGAATTTGACAACGGTTGTGTGGCAAACCTTACTGCAAGCCGAATTTCGTTGTCTCCCATGCGCAAAGCCAGGTTTTTTCAGCGTGATGCATATATTTCGGTCGATTTTTTAAACAAGAAAACGGAAGTAGCCCGGCTGCAACCCATACATGGTGGTTCTACTTCTTCAGTTTTCCCAATATTTGAACCCGGAAATGGGAAAGAAGCCAAACAGGTGCTTTTTGAAAAACCCGAGATAAAGCACACAAACGCAATACAGGAAGAATTGGTAAGTTTTGCCAAAGCGATTATCGAAAATACAACCCCCTTAGTTACGGTTTCTGATGGCTATTTGTCGCTTAAAGTTGCTTATCAGATAATTGAAAAAGTTGAAAATTCAGTACAATCATAAATATTTACTGAAAATCAACATATTGAGAATAAATAAATTGAACTAAAACAAATGAAATTAACGCACTTACATACTTTTCAAATTTTTTTCCTTGCCGGTATGTCCCTCTTATTGGGATGTTCCAAAACTTCTGTGGAGGATATACCTTCGTACCTTGCAATTGACACCATAAGTATTAAGGTGAATGCAATACAAGGCACAGCCTCGCATAAAATTGTTGATTCCTGGGTTTATGCCAACAATGAACTTATTGGTGGGTTTGAGCTTCCATCCCGATTTCCGATTTTAAAAAGCGGTTCTACCAACCTCACTATTTTTGCCGGGGTAAAGTTAAATGGCATGAACGAAACCCGTTCGCCATACCCATTTTATCAGCAAATAACTAAAACGGTAAATCTTGTACGCGACTCAATATTGGATCTTGGCCATTTAAAATACTCATATACTGAAGGAACCAAATTTGCCTGGCAAGAGAATTTTGAGCAATATAATTTATCAATTGATACCACGGCACGAAGTGAAATTACCTTGGTAAGGGCAAAGCTGCCTGAACTCGCCACTGCATTTCCGTTCGAAGACAACGAATATGCCGCGAAAGTTGTGATTCCTAACGATTCTTTGGTTTTTGAATGTGTTACGCATAATTCATTTAAACTTCCAACTGACGGATCTTCTGTTTTTTTGGAAATGAACTACAAAACCAACAACCCATTCACTATGGGTTTGTTGATAAATGGTTCTGTTGCAAGCCAACGACCAGTGCTTGTTATCAATCCAAGCAGTATCTGGAATAAAATATACATTAACCTAACACCTTCTACTGCAGCCAATAGCGGGGCAAGCAGTTTTAAGGTATATTTTACCGCCAGGAAAAGCAACAAAGAGCCTAATGCGGAGATATTGTTCGATAACCTTAAACTCCTGCATTTTTGATTTCCCCCAAACCATGATGAACAAAAAGATACAAATTGCTAAATTCGTTGTTGCTGACTTGTTTTCGGCGGCTTTGGCGTGGAGCATTTTTTTCTTTCTGCGCAAGTCGGTTGAAATGCAAGCCATGAACGATACCTTGCAAATTGTGATTCATGATTCAAAGTTTTATTTTGGCGTAACTGCCATCCCTGTTTTTTGGCTGTTCTTGTACCTTATTTCTGGTTCGTACCATAATATTTACCGCAAAGCAAGGATGAGCGAATTGGGCCAAACCCTTTTAATCAGCATTATTGGAGTTATCATTATTTTTTTCGCACTGATTTTAGATGATGTTATACAATCCTATAAAAATTATTACACGCTGTTTTTTAACCTTTTTCTGTTGCATTTTTTGATAACTGTTACATTCAGGCTAATACTTACCTCGCGTAATCTTTATAAACTCAAAAAAAGGCAAATAGGCTTTAATACGATAATAGTTGGAAGCAATGGAAACGCAATTTCTATTTATAACGAAATTGAGAGCCAGCCCCAATCCGCCTTCAATAAGTTTGTGGGCTTTGTACATGCTGTAAAATACCCAAGCTATAAACTCGAAAGGCATATTCCTAACCTTGGCCATTTCTCCAACCTGCGCCATCTGATTTCGGAAATGAATATCGAGGAAGTAATAATAGCAACCGAACGTTCGGAGCATGATACAATTGAAAAAATAATTTCTGAAATTGAAGATACTGATGTGTTAATTAAAGTAATTCCTGATATGCAAGACTTCCTGTTAGGTACAGTGAAAACCACCTCAATTTACCAAACGCCGCTTATTCAAGTGTCTTTCGACTTTATGCCTCCTTGGCAACTGAACATTAAGCGTTTTTTGGATATAGTTTTATCGGCTCTTGCAATAATCATTCTTTCGCCGGTGTATTTGTTCTGCATTATTGGGGTTAAAATTACATCGAAAGGCCCCGTGTTTTATACACAGGAGCGGATTGGTATAAGTGGTAAAAGTTTTTTGATCCCAAAATTCAGATCAATGTTTGTAGGGGCCGAGCACGGTACACCTATGCTTTCGTCGAAAAATGATTCGCGGGTTACTACTTTTGGCCGCTTGATGCGCAAAACCCGGCTCGACGAAATCCCACAATTTTTCTCAGTCCTTATTGGCGATATGTCGCTTGTGGGGCCACGACCTGAACGCCAGTATTTTATTGATCAGATAACACAGAGAGCGCCTCACTACCGTTTGCTGCTTAAGGTGAAACCCGGAATAACGTCGTGGGGACAGGTCAAATACGGCTATGCCGAAAATATTGATCAAATGATAGAACGTTTAAAATACGATATACTGTATTTAGAAAACATGTCGCTTGCAATGGATATTAAAATTATGGCTTATACTTTGCTTACGGTTTTGAAAGGAAAAGGGCAGTAGAATTTGAAAATTTGGGAATTTGAAAATTTGAAAATGTGGGGATTTGAGGATTTGGGGATGTGAGGATTTGGGGATTTCGGGATGCGATGCACTGAGCAGGTCGAAGTGAGGGGATGCTATGCACTGAACGGGTCGAAGTGAGGGGTTTAAATGTTTTCTGATTTCAATCGTTTACTATCAGCCAAATGTATTTCCCTATCAAGAAGCTAATTATATACTCCCGTTTTCAATTAATAAAACAATCCTTTCAATATCAGCATCTTCGCCTAAAGGATCGTATTTAACTTTAAGGTTGTACCCGAACACACGTGCAAACGACTGATAAAAGAAAGCACGGAAATTCCCCCTAAAATCTTTAACAATATCGTACGAACTATTGCTCGTTTCCCTGTCTATCAGTTTTAATAATATTTTACCTTGCGTGATTGTCAATTCTTTTAATTCGGAGCCAAACTTAGCCTCAAGCTCCTCCTCAGCCTGTTTCATCAAGGCTTTTTGAACCGATTTGCTTTGAATACCTGCAATTTTCTGATTGTATTCGTTAAATTTTTGACCAGCAATTTTCGCGTACGGATATGCTTTTTTAACATTCCTCACCAAGCGGTCCCATTGCCGCGCCTCAGCCGAATTGCGTGCTGATTTGTTGCCCCAAACAGATACTTCGCCAATATAAATTACAGGGATTGTATCTGCACCAATAACTTTGGCCGAACAAGGAAAACCAGTGGTATCAGTTGGTTTTGAAGTGTTTTGTGCCAAAATCAGGAAAGGGGAAAGTGCTAAAAAACCAAACAGGATAAACCTCATTGTGTGGGTTTTTTCTGAACCGTTGAAATTCTATAAAGGTAATAACTTAACCTAATCCAATTTATTGGATAAAAGGGAAGAATATTTTAACGCAGCGAAAACAGATTTCTTAAGCAACTTTGAGCCTCGCCAAGTTGGTTTTGCCGAGTTTTGAGGTTGCATATTCGCGATCAATTATCAGTTCCGAATGTTTGTTGTCGGAGGGTATATCGAACATGGCATCCGTGAGTATGGCTTCTAGTATTGAACGCAAACCACGTGCCCCGGTGCGGAATTCAATGGCTTTGTCAACAATGTATTCGTACACATCATCAGTAAAACTGAGCTTAACATTGTCCATTTCGAACAAACGCACAAATTGCTTAATTAGGGCATTTTGTGGTTCGGTAAGTATCCTAATCAACACTTCGCGGCTTAACGGATCCAAGTAGGTAACTACCGGAAAACGGCCAACAAGCTCGGGTATCAGCCCAAAACTCTTTAAATCCTGTGGCGCAACATATTGCAGGAGGTTATGCCTGTCAATCAAATCACGTTCACGATCGTTGGAGTAGCCAATGGTATTTGTTTGCATGCGGGCGGCAATTTTCTTGTCGATGCCATCGAATGCACCTCCCGAAATGAAAAGTATGTTCCTGGTATTCACCAAAATCATTTTTTGTTCAGGATGCTTGCGGCCGCCTTGCGGAGGTACATTAACATCTGCGCCTTCGAGCAATTTGAGCAAAGCCTGTTGAACCCCTTCGCCCGAAACATCTCGGGTAATGGAAGGGTTATCGCTTTTGCGCGAAATTTTATCAATTTCGTCAATAAAAACAATGCCTTTCTCGGCGGCAGGCACATCAAAATCGGCGGCTTGCAACAAACGGCTTAAAATGCTTTCAACATCCTCGCCAACGTAGCCTGCTTCAGTCAATACAGTAGCATCGGCAATACAAAAAGGAACCTGTAGCAACTTCGCAATTGTGCGGGCCAGCAAAGTTTTGCCCGTTCCGGTTTCACCAACCAAAATAATGTTGGATTTGTCAATTTCAACTTCGTCTTTATTTTTTGAAACAGGTTGGTTTATACGCTTGAAATGGTTGTAAACAGCAACGGCCAATACGCGTTTCGAGTCATCCTGCCCAATCACGAATTTATCAAGGTACGCTTTAATTTCCTGTGGTTTTGGAACTTTTAGCGCTGTGTTTAAGCTTTTTTGTTTCGAATGGGTATTTTCCTCGCGTAGTATATCCCTTGCCTGGTCAATGCAGTAATCGCAAATATGTGCCTCAATGCCAGCAATCAACATATTGGCTTCCCGCCTTGGTCGTCCACAAAAGGAACAGTGCTCTTCTTTTTTTGCCATAAAATTCGTTACTTTTTACAGGTTTTTAATCTGCAGATAAGATAATTTTAAACCGAAACCCAAGGCTAAACCCGCATTGGAAAGCTTTTTGTTTTGAATTTAAAAACCGGTAAAAGCTTAGGATAAACCTGCTTTTACCGGAAGTTTGGTATTTGTTAAGTACGCTGATGAAATGAAAGTTTTACCGCCATTGAGTTTCTTAGCTATTAAAGAGCAGTATTATTTGCTATCCTTAGGCTCACGAACCAATAATTCATCTATCATGCCATAAGCTTTGGCTTCTTCGGCAGTCATCCAATAATCGCGGTCAGAATCTTTCTCTATTTTTTTGAAAGGCTGTCCGCTATGCGAAGAAATAATCTCGTACAGTTCTTTCTTTAATTTCAGTATTTCGCGCGTTGTGATTTCGATATCCGAGGCCTGTCCTTCGGCTCCGCCCATTGGTTGGTGTATCAAAATCCTTGAATGGCGCAAAGCAGTACGTTTGCCTTTTTGACCTGCACAGAGTAAAACTGCGCCCATTGAGGCTGCCATTCCGGTACAGATTGTAGCAACATCGGGAGCTATGTATTGCATAGTATCGTAAATGCCCAAGCCTGCATATACCGAACCGCCAGGGGTATTGAGGTATATTTGTATATCGCGTTTCGAATCAACCGATTCGAGAAAGAGCAATTGGGCCTGAATTATGTTTGCAACATAATCGTCAATAGGAACACCTAAAAAAATAATCCTGTCCATCATCAAACGCGAAAAAACATCCATCGTGGCAATGTTTAACTGCCGTTCTTCGATAATGGTAGGCGAAATGTAGTTTTGCGAAATGGAAGTATATCTGTTCAGCGTTGTGCTGCTGATGCCGCGGTGATGAACGGCGTATTTGCGGAATTCGTTTTGCATGTTCATGGTTTAGTGTTTTTCAGCATCAATTTTCACGAATTCATCGTAACTAATCTCTTTTTCGACCAATGTAACTTTTGATTTTACCACTCCTGCAATTTTTTGCATGTATAGCGAATCTGTCAACCGGCGGATTTCATTTGGCTTATCCTTCATAAATTTTTCGGCCATGGCTTCAAGTTTTTCCAGCAAGTCCTCGGTCAATTGAAGTGTGCGCCAACCTTGCCAGTAATAATCTTTAACTGTATCTTTTATTTCTTCGTCACTTACTGAAATGCCTTCGTTGATAATGATTTTATTTTCGATCAACTGCCATTTCATGCCGTCGGCATATTTGGTATAATCCCTTTCAAGGTCTTCAGCGGTCAGTTTGCCTTCGTTTGTTTCTATTAGCCATCGTTTTAAAAATTCATCGGGCAGTGAAATGTTGGTTATTTCCAACAATTTTTCCTGCAAATGATGGGTAAACAAATGGTTACTGTCGGGAATAAATGATTTTTCCGATTCGTTGCGGATTTTGTTCCTGAATTCGGCTTCGGTTTCTATACCTACGCCAGGGAAAACTTTTTCAAAAAGTGCAGCATCCATTTCGGCTGGGACCATTGAGCTGATTTCGTTGATATGGTACCGGAAGTCGGTTCCGATTTCGGCAGCCGCTTCTTTGCTGATACCTAGCATTGCTGACGCTTCAACTTCATTTCCTGTGGCTTTCAATGGGTTGAAAACAATTTCATCGCCTACTTTTGCGCCAATCATTTTGCTCCTGACATCATTATCCGAAATCAAATTAATAGCAACTTTGGCCGAGTGCGTTAAGCCACCTTCAAGCACATTGCCATCTTCGTCCAACTGGACAAATTCCCCAAAAAGAACATCTTTTTCTTCAGCAACTTCTTTGTTTGCAAGTTCGCCGAACCGCTGGGCCAAATCAACAAGGTGTTTGTCAACCATGGTTTCATCCACCTTAATAACATGGTAATCAATGGCTAAAGTATCGTTTAATACAACATCAAACGAAGATGCAAAACCCAGGTCGAAATAAAATTCCAGATCCTGTCCTTCGGTATAATTGTGTTCATTGGTTTTTTCGGTGTTAGCCAAGGGTTGTCCAAGGATATCCAGCTTTTCATCCGCAATGTAATTATGCAGTTTTTCGGAAACAAGTTTGTTAACCTCTTCGGCAAAAACTGCCCCTCCGTAAAGTTTTTTTATCATACCAAAAGGCACATGTCCAGGACGGAACCCAGGCACATTCGCCTTGCGCTGATAGTCTTTCAAAATTTTTGTAACATTTTCCTGATGGTCAGAAGGGCTGATCACCATCTTTAAGGTAGCGGTCAATTCGCCGGTATTCTCCCTGGTAATTTCCATTGTAATAAAAAAGAGGGGTTAAAATATTCTGTATTTGATTGATTTATTGATACTTATTGCTATTTTTCGTAAAAAGCAAATAAGTGTGCAAAGGTATTGTTTTTAATGGTTTGTTATACCATAATTGAGAAATATTGTTTCATATTTATAATGATCTTCCAATGGATGGTATCTGGATGGTTTTCATATCATTGAGAAATCTGTAATCAGGCCAATGGTGTTACATTTCAGGCAGTTCGGCTTGAAAAATTAACAGCTGAGTCCACTCCGACAAGTCTTTTTTCGCCACTAAGGCACTAAATCTCAAAGTTTACTCATAATTGCTAATTTTAAAGGAATTCGTGATATCGCTTCGCTAAGTTCACAAAGTTTATAGTGCTGATTAACAACTCTCTGTGTACCTCTGTGTCCTCTGTGCCTCCGTGGTTTTCTTTTTTTTAGGGTTATCGGAGTGGACTCACAAATGGATATTTATACTATTCAAGTACGTTTTACTTTATGCTTTTGTAACATGAGATTATTTCACCAATATACATACGGTGATAATCCTTTTTTGGATAGTTGGCATTTATTTTGTCAGCCAAAAAATGTTCGGGATCAATATCTGTGAAGTAGAGTTTTCGGCATTCGATCAGTAATTTTGCCTGCTCATAAAAAATTGAACCTTCAGGCGAAACCATTGGAATTAAACCGGTCGATTTCATTTTATCGGTTTGCCGCCCCGAAACTTTTCCGCATAAGTTCAGCGCTTCCCGGTTGTCTTCGTTAAAGAAACTCATGGTAAACAATTCGTTCGATTCCATAAATTTGTAGGTATATCGTTGAGGCCGCACAAAGCAGAAAACCACAGGCTTGTTCCAAAGTATCCCCATTCCTCCCCAACTGGCTGTCATGGTGTTAAATGAATCGGGCTTTCCGGCAGAAAGAAGGAACCAGTCATCATCAATCAATGTAAATGTATTTTGATGAATTTCGTATGGTTCGATTTTTTTAAAGTTGTCAGTTGTCATTTTGTTTTTTTACTTGTTTTAAGTTTAGTAAATTTAGGGGGTTGGAGCTTAACCCAGAAATGTTTTTACGGCTAAACCGCAGCACTTCATCATAATAGAGTACAACAACCGGTGCCTCTTCAATCAGTATCCTATCCATTTGCATGTATTTTTGTCCGCGTATGGAATCATTGCTTTCGCGGATACATTCATTATAAAGTTGGTCGAAAAGTGCCGAAGAAAAATGGGTGTAGTTAGGCCCCGAAGGGCTAAAATTCGGGGAATAGAACAAAGATAGGTAATTTTCGGCATCGGGATAATCTGCTATCCACGAGCCACGGAAAAAGTTCACTTTCGATTGTGCGATCATTTCACGCAAAGTGGCCGGGGGCGTAACATCAATCCGTACGTCGAATCCAATTTCGCCGAGTTGGCTTTGGATAAATTTGCAAAGATCAAGGTAAGATGCGTTGGTTGTAAGTGTAATTGGAGGAAGCCCTTTCCCGTTGGTAAAACCGGCTTTTGTTAGCAATTGTGCCGATTTTAACGGATCGAAATTGTAACCTTTAATTTGCATCTGGTCAACCCATGGCATCCCTGCAGGGATAAATCCTGCTGTTCCTGCAATACCAATGTTATTGCGGAGGTACCGCATCATTTTTACCCTGTCGAAACCATAATTTATGGCCTGCCGGATCAATTTATGCCTAAGTGGGCTTTCGGCGGCAGCTTTATAATTTGTATCTATCAGTATGCCAAGGTATTCTGTATTCAAATAGGGCTGTTTTGTTAGGTTTATGCTGGATGAATATTTGCTTCGCAACATGCCTTCATTTGTTAGTAATTCATCCTTGTAGCTTGCATCGATTCCCGAAATAAAATCGAGGTTTCCTTTTATAAACTCCAAAAATGCCGATTGCTTGTCAACTATAAACGAAACTGCCACAGCATCCAGATAGGGTAGGGGACTGCCATCAACAGATTCAAAATACTGCTTGTTTTTCAACATCACCAGTTTAACGCCTTCTTTCCACATCCCAAAAGTAAACGGGCCTGTACCAACGGGATGTTGCCTGAAATCAACACCATATTTATCAATAGCCTCGTATGGCACAACCGAGCAATATTGCATGCAAAGCAAACCAAGAAAAGGCGGGAAAGGTGCTTCGAGGTTGATGATCAGCGTACTGTCGTTTAGGGCTTCAAATGATTTTAGTTTTTCTTTTTTTACTTGTGCCAGCACCCATGCACCTGGTGATGCTAATTTTTCGTCGAGTATCCTATTGAAACTGTACACAAAATCCTTGGCAACCACTTTTCGGCTTTTCTTTTCGGCAAAAACCTCGCTTTGGTGAAAAAAAACATCGTTTCGGAGATGAAAAGTGTACGACAAGCCATCTGGTGAAATTTCCCAACTTTTGGCAATACACGGTTTCACTTTCAGATTATCATCAAGCTGAACCAAACCATTAAACAATTGGTTTACAGCCCAAATATTGGCCTGGTTTCGTGCAAAGGCCGGATCTAAGGAGGTAATTCCTGCTGATTCGTTGTATTTGAACACAGTCCGCCCATCATTTTCAAAAAGCTTTGGTTTACATGATGCTAGCAAGAGCAAAGCAAAAAGAATGAAGTGATTTGACCGGTATATTTTCATTTGGAAGCATTAAACGAAACCTCAAAAATACAAGTTTGATACATGCCGTTGTTATTCATTCCAATAGTTGCTTGAAAAAAATATACTTTTGCCTGCTTTTAAAAACATTCGCATAATGAAAAAGACACTCTTTCCAATAATTTTAGTGCTAATTGCCACTATTGCCACCTATTCCCAGAAATCTAGTTCGTTAAAAGGCTCTGAAATATGTTCGCACAAAAAAGCTAATGGCAAAAAACTGGCTGTTAAATCATCCCGTTCGGAAAATTCGCCAAAACATGCGTTTGATGTGCTAAATTATACCATCAACCTCGATTTGGTGAACTGCCTAAAAAGCCCATACCCAAACAATTTCACGGCTGATGTAAAAATACTTTTCCGCATTGATAGTACATTAAGCCAGATTGTACTGGATGCAACCAACTCTTCCTTAACCATTGACTCAGTGAGGATGAATGGGCTATCTTATTCACATTCAGGGGATAAATTAATTATCCAAATGGATAGGACCTACAATGCAGGCGAACAGGCAGAAGTGCAGGTTTACTACAAACATAAAAATGTAAGCGATGGTGCGTTTTATGCTTCTGGTGGCTTTTTGTTTACCGATTGCGAACCCGAAGGAGCGCGAAAATGGTTTCCTTGTTACGATAAACCAAGCGATAAAGCTACAACAGACATAACCACTAAGATTCCTTCAAATGCAAAATTGGGTTCAAATGGAAGGCTTCAGGATTCCATTGTGGATGGGACCAACATCAGTTACCATTGGATAAGCCGCGATCCGATTGCAACTTACCTTGTTGTGCTTACAGCCCGGGTTAATTACAAACTCGATATTGTTAACTGGACAAACCCAAATACTTCCGAAATTGTGCCAATAAGGTTTTATTACAACCCCGGTGAGGACCCAACGTATATTGAAAGCATTATAGGTGAAATGACCACATTTTTTTCCACTGAATTTGGCGATCATCCCTTTGAAAAAAATGGTTTTGCCACACTCAACAACGAATTTGCCTGGGGTGGTATGGAAAACCAAACACTCACAAGCCTTTGTCCCGATTGCTGGAGCGAATCGCTTGTAGCCCACGAATTTGCCCATCAATGGTTTGGCGATATGGTTACTTGCGCAACCTGGGCCGATATTTTCCTCAACGAAGGTTTTGCAACTTGGGCAGAAGCGCATTGGACTGAAAACCAAAGTGGTTACGATGCTTATAAAAATGAAATGCTTGGCAATGCCAGTTATTATTTGTCCTCAAACCCGCACTGGCCCATTTCCTCACCTTCCTGGGCAGTTACAACCCCAAATGTAAATACCTTGTTTAATTATGCGATTACTTATATGAAAGGGAGTTGCGTTATGCACATGTTGCGTTATACAATGGGCGATGCGGCATTCTTTCCTGCACTGAAGGCTTATGCAACCGATACGGCTGATTTTAAGTACAAGTCGGCAACTATTGAGGGCTTTAAAAATAAAATGGAAACTGTTTCGGGACAGGAATTAGATTGGTTTTTTAATCAATGGGTTTATAAACCCGACCACCCTATTTATGAAAATGTGTATAGCATCGAGCACCCAACAAAAGGGGAATGGATGGTTTATTTTACAGCCAAACAGGCAGAGCAGGCTTTTTTGCCCTATTTTCAAATGCCTATCGATTTGAAAATCAATTTTAAAGATGAAACCGATACCCTCGTTAGGGTGTTCAATAGTTTTGATAGCCAGATATTTTCTTTCAGTTTTGATAAAGAACCCATTCTGCTGACTTTTGATCCAAACGATGATATTTTGCTAAAGCTAGCTTCAACCACGGTAAGTGTTGATGAAGTTGCAAAAAGCGCTTTAGGGCTATCTTTGGAATCGGTGCCAAACCCGTTCAACCAGAAAACCCAAATCAATTTTAGTTTGGATAAACCAACTTTTGTTACTGCCCATCTGTACGACAATATGGGCAGGGAAATTAAATCCTTGACTGAAAAATATTATACAATGGGCGATTATTCCATCGAAATACAAGGTGACGGTTTAAACCCTGGAATTTATTTCGTTGTCTTTAGGGCTGATAACCGAACCGAAACGCTTAAGATTACAAAAACCCAATAAACAGAAAAACCGGAGAAATTCTCCGGTTTTTTTACTTTAAAATTGTTCCATTTACTTTTTCTTTATCAAAGCAATATCCAAAACATCAATCATATTGGTGAGGTAGTGGAATTTTATGCCTTTAATGTAGTCTTGTTTAATTTCAGATATATCCCGTTTGTTGTCTTCCGATAGGATTATATCGGTGATTTTTGCCCTTTTTGCAGCCAATATTTTTTCCTTTACACCGCCAACAGGAAGTATGCGCCCACGCAAAGTTATCTCACCCGACATAGCCAATTTGTCGTTTACAGGTTGTTTGGTGAATGCCGATGCCAATGCGGTAAACATGGTAATACCGGCTGAAGGCCCATCTTTTGGCGTAGCTCCTTCAGGAACATGGATATGTACATTCCATTTTTCGAAAACCTCGTTTTCAATATTCAACTGGCTTGCGTGCGATTTAAGGTATTCGTAAGCTAATGAGGCCGATTCTTTCATTACATCGCCAAGGTTTCCGGTAACGGTAAGGTTGCCTTTTCCTGGGCTGAGGCTCACTTCAACAAAAAGTATTTCGCCACCAACCGCAGTCCAAGCTAATCCCGTTGCTACTCCGGGTGTGCTGCCCGAATAACTTTTTTCGTTGTTGAATGGTGCTGCCCCTAATATTTTTTCAACATCCACATTTGTGAGGCTGTTAGGTATTTCTTCGTCCATGGCAATAAAGCGCGCACGGTTGCGGATAACCTTTGCTATTGTTTTTTCAAGTAACCTAACACCAGATTCCCGCGTGTAGTTTTCAATAATTATTTGTAGTACAGGCTTGCTAAATGCTATTTTCTTTTTATCAATCCCATGTTCTTTCAACTGTTTGGGGACAAGGTGTTTGCGGGCTATTTCGATTTTTTCCTCAATCAAATATCCGCTAAGGTCAATAATTTCCATCCTGTCGCGCAGTGCAGGGTGTACATTATTGAGCGAATTGGCGGTGGCTATAAACATTACTTTCGATAAGTCGTATTCCACTTCCAGAAAATTATCATAAAACGCGCTGTTCTGTTCAGGATCAAGTACTTCCAATAAGGCAGCGGAAGGATCGCCATTAACGGTCATTCCCGAAACCTTATCAATTTCGTCTAACACAAAAACAGGGTTCGATGATTTGGCTTTGCGCAAGCTTTGCACTATCCTACCAGGCATTGCGCCAATGTAGGTCCGACGATGGCCACGGATTTCGGCCTCATCGTGCAGCCCGCCCAGCGACATACGGATGTAACTGCGGCCAATTGCCCGGGCTATAGATTTTCCTAACGAGGTTTTGCCAACCCCGGGAGGGCCGACAAGGCACAAAATGGGCGATTTCATGTCGCCTTTAAGTTTAAGTACAGCAAGGTATTCGATAATGCGTTCTTTCACTTTTTCCATGCCGTAATGGTCTTTGTCCAAAACCTTTTGTGCGTGGTGCAAATCGAAATTGTCTTCTGTAAAAGTATCCCACGGCATGTCAACCATTACTTCGAGATAGTTTACCTGCATACCAAACTCCATGGCCATTGGGTTCATGCGTTGCAGTTTCGCAATTTCCTTTTCGAAAACCTTAAATGCAATTTCGGGCCATTTTTTCGAATATGCTTTTGCTTTTATTTCATTTATTTGTTGTTCGTTGGGGTTGCTGCCCAGTTCGTCTTGTATCTGTTTTAGTTGTTGGTTCAGGAAATAATCGCGCTGCTGCTTGTCCATATCCACTTTTACCTTGCTCTGAATCTGGTTTTTTAGGTCCAACATTTGCAAATCCTTGGTTAGCAATACCAAAACACGGTTTGCACGCTCTTCCAAATCGAGGATACCTAGCAGGTTCTGCTTTTCGTTAATCTCAACGTTAAGGTTGGATGCCACAAAATTGACTAAAAAAACTGGGCTTTCGATGTTCTTTATCGCGAAAGCAGCTTCGCTCGGCAGGTTAGGCGACTGATTTATTATTTGGATGGAAAGATCTTTAATGGAAGCAATTAACGCCTCAAAATTCTTATCCTTGTTTGACACAAATACCTGCTGGTCAATGCTGCGGACTTCGGCTTTAAAATAAGGCTCCGATTGGAGTATTGCGCCAAGCTCAAACCTTTTTTTGCCTTGGATTATGGCGGTTGTGTTGCCATCGGGCAGTTGAAGGATTTTTATGATATACGCAACAGTACCAATTTTGTTAAGGTCGTCGTAACCTGGATCTTCGATGTCGGCATCTTTTTGCGAAACAACACCAATAATTCGTTCGCCCTTATAAAATTCCTTTATCAACCTGATGGATTTATCGCGGCCAACGGTAATTGGAATTACAACACCAGGGAATAAAACCGTGTTTCGCAAAGGTAAAATTGGCAATATTGGGGGAACATCTTCGGCATTTATATTTTCTTCATCCTCAGCCGAAAGCAATGGGATAAATTCGGTTTCATCCTCCATTACATTCGAAAGATGCAATTCTGCAATGTTGATAGTATTATCCATAAGTAAATATGACAGATTGGCTTATTAAGGGCCTGTTTATTTGACGGCAGATGGTTGTCAATAACCATGCCAGTACATTAACAACAATTTTTAAGGAAAGTTTCAAGGTTTGGTTTGAATATATTCTTGAGAGCGAAATCCGAATTTGGATTTATGGTTTAAAAGTGATCTACCATCCGCAATCCGCAATCCGCAATCCCCAATTCCTCTACAATAACCTATTTTCTCCCGCCAATTCAAAAACTGCTTTAAATACTCCCTCTTCTACTGAATCAAAAGGCAATTCCCGGCGGGCATAAACTGCTTTTGCAGTTTCCATTACTTCTTCCAACTTGTGTTTCCTGAAACCAGAATTCCCTCCCCAAACAAATGAAGGGATAAAATTGCGATGATAATTTACGCCAAAAATGTTGGAACAAACCCCAACTGTTGTGCCTGAATTGAACATCGAACTTATTCCTGTTTTACAATGATCGCCCAAAACCAAGCCACAGAATAATAATTGCGTGTTAACGAACTTGCTTTTGCCATAACTCCATTGTTTTACAGGCTCATAATTGTTTTTGAGGTTGCTGGTAGTGGTTCCAGCACCTAAGTTGCACCATTCGGCTATAACCGAATCGCCCATAAATCCATCATGTGCTTTGCTCGAATAACCAAACATTACGCTGTTGTTTATTTCCCCACCGGCCTTGCACCAAGGGCCAATCGTGGTTCCTTTGTACAATAATGTTCCCATTTTTAACACCGCATGATCCCCTATCGATGCAGGTCCTTCAATATGGCAACCTTGCATTATTTCTGCATTTTTTCCAATGTAAACAGGACCTTTTAACGTATTGATGTTTGAACATTCGATTGTTGCTCCTTCTTCAACAAATAAATTATTTCCCAGTATTTGGTTAGTTGGCGAAATCCTTCCTGATTTAC
The DNA here is from genome assembly GCA_903946925.1 of uncultured Bacteroidales bacterium. GTDB lineage: Bacteria > Bacteroidota > Bacteroidia > Bacteroidales > UBA4417 > UBA4417. The sequence continues at coordinate 16,330 of CAJAXK010000315.1, forward strand.
GATTATTGGTAAGCAAAGTAAAATCATCAACGATTGCTTTTTTGTTGTTCCCGAAAATATCCCAAGTGTTGCTCAGTTTGATGAAATGGGATTCGGCAATTCTGTTTTTTAGTTCTGGGGCAATCCCCTGCCTGAATTGTTTTAAGTTTTCAGCCGAAAGCCTCAATGCTATAATCGCTTCATTTTTGATAAGTGAAGTGTCAGTGCTTAATGACAAAATTTCAGTTACCAGCTCTTTGTTTGGAAGTATAGAGCTGTTTATGAGGTAATTATCAGTGCCAACTTTAAGTGGGAATTTTTCCTGCAAGTATGGTTCTGTGAGAAAGGATACCGTTGATTGTAGTTGTAGTTCCCATTTCGCAGTTATTGTAAGTATGCCTATGCGTATTTCGCTTACAGGTCTGAAAAACGTTAAAGGACGTAACGAAATCCGGCTATCGTCATCAAAAAGGATAAAATTTGGCATTGTGAGGTTGATTTTTAAAACACATCAAAATTACACCCATAAATTTGTTTGGCAAAACAAAATGATGGTTCATATCCATTTTTTGGCGGGCATAAAAAAAGCTACCTTGAAAGGTAGCTTAAGTATTTTGTATCTGCTTGATTTACTTGGCTTTGTTCTTAATCAGTGCCGATTTTTCCATTTTTTGACGGAATTTGTCAACACGGCCAGTTGTATCAACTAATTTGATTTTGCCAGTATAATAAGGATGAGATGTGTTCGAGATTTCCAATTTTACAAGTGGATATTCTTTACCGTCTTCCCATTTCACGGTTTCCTTTGTATTTACTGTCGAACGTGTTATAAACGAAAAATCGTTCGATATATCTTTAAAAACTACAAGGCGGTAATCCTTTGGGTGAATGTCTTTTCTCATGATGCTTTCTGCTTTATTTTCAGGGCTGCAAAATTATACATTTTTTGCTCACAAACAAATATTACTGTTATTTTATTCAACAATATTCTGTTAGCGCTTATTTCGACCATTTTTAAAGTTTGGCCAAGAAATCCATTGTATCAATCCCATCGGCATAATCGGCCAATCCCGGGTTCTGGGTGCAACCTATTTTTGCGGTTTTTTCGTTCGTAAATATATCAGTGGCAATACATTGTATATTTCCACCATCGTCTGAAAGCTTTCTTTTTAAGTCTTCTGTATTTTTGTAAAACTGGTAATAAAGCACAGGGATGGGCGAGGCATAGTTTTCGGATTCGGCAAGTATAAAAACCCCATTATCCAAATGCGGCGTGTTGTTAAGCAACAAAATGGATCTTTGGTAGCTGTAATTGTTCATATATTTGTAATGATCCGACAAAGTTTTTATGAAAGGCTCAATGGCAACAAAAAGTTTTTTTTGGTCGAAGCCGACCGGGATAAATATTTTGGAAACATTGCGGCAGCCAAGCCCAAAATAAGAACAAATATCAAAACCTAGTTTTCTTAATGTTTCGTCACTTTCGTTGCCATCAAGTACAGCAACCCCATTCCGGTTTTTGCGGATAATATGGGGATATTTCGAAAAGTAGTATTCAAAATAGCGTGCCGAATTGTTGCTCCCAGTAGCTATAATGGCATCAAAATCTTTAATAGTGCTTTCAGTAAAATGAATGTATTCCTTTAATCTAGGTTCAAAACCCAACAAGACTTCGGCAATAGCAGGAAAAAGTACTTTATCATCTGACGAAAGTTTACCGATAAAAATATTCCCCGACAGCACAACACTTAAAAAATCGTGAAATCCCACGAGTGGTATATTGCCTGCCATAATTACCACAACCCGTTTTGGTTCAATAGATTGTGTAGGCAATTTGTACTCATCAACCCAGGATTTGATCCCTTCTTCCGAAAGTGTTTTTTCCCAAGCTTGCAGTGCGAAGGCAATATTTTCAGATGTGAACCAAGGATTGTATAGGCTGGCCTCCTGAATAGCTGAATGAAGCAATGGATACTTTTCGTTGAAATCTGGTTTTTCAGAAATAAGGCTGTCGGCAGCCAATCCCATTACTTTTCCAAGTTCAACAAATGCTGAAATACGATTGCCGAGTGATACGATTTGTTTCATGAAATCTTGTATAAGGGTGTGATGAATGAAACCTGTGGCGAAATTACCTGTAAAAATTATACTTTTGCCAATGTTAAATAAAATTATGAAGATTTCTTTGGTAAAGGCTGCTTTTCTAATTCACTTCACGTTTTTCGTGTTATTCGCAGAAATGGCTTATTCTCAATTTAATAGTAATAATGATGCGGTACAGGATACTCTAAGCAAATTGAGTTCGGTTATTTGGAAACAAAAAACGGATTCAGCCCGTTTTGCTGCAAACGAAATATTCTTTACAAAATTACAAACCCTACTGGAACCCAAATCTTCTGTTTTGCTCACATTGGATTCGATAAAAGGAATTACCCTTGCTATTTCCGATGATAAAAAAATGCGCATCTTTTCTTGGAATATACCTGTTTCGGATGGCACAAATAAATATTTTGGCTTTATTCAATTTAATTCTGATAGCATAATTTTAGTTCCTTTAAAGTCTGGACAGATTCAGAATGGCAATTTGTCTCAATCACAACTTAGTCCTCAAATGTGGTATGGGGCAATTTATTATAAAATAATTCAGGTTCAATTTACTGGAAAGCAAGCATATACATTACTTGGTTGGGATGGGTACAACCAAAGCTCGAACAGAAAAATCATTGATGTTTTGAGCTTATCCGATAATGGCAAATTTGTTTTTGGATTGCCAGTTTTTAAAACCGATGCTGGTATAAAATCGCGTGTAGTATTTGAATATGCCGAAAAAGCTAATATGCTGATGCGTTACGATTACCAGTCGATTAGGGTGCAAAAACGAAAAAAAGTAGTAAAGGAAAATGCCTGGCTTATTGTGTTGGATCATTTGATCCCAATGGACCCCTCGATGAAAGGAATGCGAAATTACTACGTTCCGGCAGGGGATATGTACGATGGGTTTGTTTTTAAAAATGGATATTGGGTGTTGGTAGAGGATATAGAAGTTGCCAACAAACCGGCTAACAAATAACAAGCTGTCGAAAACACTGTTAGTCGTTATTTTTCTGAAATCAAGAAAATATTCCAGTGTTTTTTACCAACAGAAAACCCAATTTGAGGGTTAAATTTCACACAAAATTATTCTTTCGATTTTGTAAAGTTTTATAAAACATTTAATAGCTTTGTGTGAAATTAATAACAGTAACCGCAGCAATAATTTTGTTGTTGTGAGTGATAAAATAGGTCAATAAACCAGTACTTTAAATCAAATAATCTAGCAAAATGGAAAAACACAATTTTAATGCAGGGCCTTCAATCCTTCCACGGATTGCAATTGAGAATACGGCCAAAGCAATTTTGGATCTCAATGGAATAGGGATGTCGCTCCTTGAAATTTCGCACCGTAGCAAGGATTTTCAAGCTGTAATTGACGAGGCTGTTGCTTTGTTCAAAGAAGTACTCAATATCCCTGAAGGTTATCAGGTACTTTTCCTCGGTGGCGGGGCAAGTTTGCAGTTCTGCATGATACCTTTCAATATGCTAAACAAAAAAGCAGCGTATCTCGAAACGGGTGTTTGGGCAAAGAAAGCAATTAAGGAAGCAAAATTGTTTGGAGAAGTTGCTGTTATTGGTTCTTCTTCCGACAAAAACTTTAATTACATACCTTCGGGTTGGCAAATTCCGGCTGATGCCGATTATTTCCACATTACCACCAACAACACCATTTATGGAACCGAAATCAGGGAAGACTTTGATAGCCCTGTTCTATTGGTTGCCGATATGTCGAGTGATATACTGAGCCGTCCGGTTGATGTTTCCAAATATGCCATGATTTACGGTGGCGCACAAAAAAATGCTGGCACAGCGGGTGTTACCTTTGTAATTGTACGCGACGATGTTTTAGGAAAAGTGGATCGCGCCATCCCTTCGATGCTCGATTACCGCATCCATATCAAAGAGGGTTCCATGTTCAACACACCTCCTTGCGTGAGCATTTTTACCCTAAAAGAAACTTTGAAATGGGTTAAAGAAATGGGCGGTGTGGCAAAAATGGAAGAACTTGCCAAGGAAAGGGCAAAATTGTTATACGATGCCATCGACACCAGCAAAATGTTTGAAGGCACGGCAGTGAAAGATGCCCGTTCGTTGATGAATATTTGCTTTGTTATGAAAGAGCAATATAAAGATAAAGAAGATGCTTTTATGGAACTCGCCAAAACCCGTGGAATGGTTGGTATTAAAGGCCACCGGTCGGTTGGTGGTTTTAGGGCTTCTACCTACAATGCTTTACCTTTATCGAGCGTACAAGCACTTATCAATTGCATGCACGAGTTCGAGGCGGCAAATAGCTGATCCTGAATTTACCAAAAGATAGGGCTGCGATTTGTTCCAATTGCTTAGTTGCTATCTTATAACAAATAAAAAGAGGCAAGAATTTGAACGAAAAAGTTGGTTTTATCCCTTTTCTATCTTCTTGTCTCTTTCTTTTAGTTTACGAATTCAAAATTGGATTTTAAATTCACAAAAACAACCCCAATACTATGAAAAAAATATTAGTTGCAACTGAAAAACCATTTGCAAAAGCTGCGGTGGAAGGAATCAGGAAGATAATTGTTGACGCCGGTTTCGAAATGGCATTGCTTGAAAATTATGTTCAAAAAAGTGAATTTTTGGCAGCTTCCTCCGATGCCGATGCCATAATTATCAGAAGTGATATTGTTGACTCCGAGGTGTTTGAGGCAGCTAAAAAATTAAAAATCGTTGTTCGTGCTGGTGCAGGATACGATAATATCGACCTCGTGGGTGCAACAGCACATGGTGTTGTTGCCATGAATACGCCGGGCCAGAATTCAAATGCTGTGGCAGAGCTTGCAATCGGAATGATGGTTTTTGCGGCTAGGAACAACTTTAATGGTTCGTCGGGCACCGAACTCAGAGGTAAAAAACTTGGCTTGCATGCTTTTGGCTATGTTAGCAAAGCCGTTGCAGCTATTGCCCAAGGGTTTGGAATGGAAGTATTTGCTTACGATCCTTTTGTTGACAAAAAGAGCATTGAAGCTGATGGTGTTCAATATGTTGACGATGTTAAAGATTTGTACGGGAAATGCCAGTACGTTTCGTTGCATTTGCCGGCAAATGCCCAAACAAAGAAGTCGATAAACTTCGATTTGCTTTCGCTAATGCCCAAAGGCGCAACATTGGTAAATACAGCCCGTAAGGAAGTGATTGATGAGGAGGGTTTGCTTAAAATGTTTGCTGAAAGACCTGACTTTAAATACGTTTCGGATGTTGAACCTGATTGTAAAAGCTTTATTGCTGAAAAATTTACCGGAAGGTTCTTCTTTTCGCCTAAAAAAATGGGAGCCCAAACCTCCGAAGCCAATAATAATGCAGGTCTTGCCGCAGCACATCAAATTTTAAATTTCTTCACCAACGGAGATAAAACATTCCAAGTCAACAAATAGATTTTCAGCGTATTAAAGCGTGGATTTATTTAAATTGAAAGTAGTTAGGGTAAAGGACGATTCATTAATAATTGAATCGTTCTTTCATTTATTCTTTATTTTCAGTCAATGACAAAACAACTTTTTTGTTTACTTGTGTTTTTCTTTATACATTAGCTGAAAATTTTGGTAGGTTGAAAATGTTTTAGCCATACCGGAGTGTTTAAAAACCAAAAACCACTAACCAAAACCAAAAACCACATACTAAATGGAAACTGAACTCGACAAAATTGCGACTTTTTTTCGTTTCGAGGATTTGAGGATTTACATGAAGGCCCTTGAATACATTGATTGGGTGTATAAAAATGTAAATGAATTCCCCGAAACAGGAAGGATTTCGTTAGCCACCCATTTCTACAGTTCTGCTCAGGCAATAGCTTTGCATATTGCTGAAGGCTCGGCTCGCAACAAACCACAATTTATCCATTATCTTAAAATGGCAAAGAGTTCGGTTCGCGAATGTGTTGTACATAGCGCAATGGCTGCGAGACAGAATTTGTTCACAACCAAGGAGTTGGATGATTCGCGCAATCAATTAATGGAAATGACAAAAATGTTAGGTGCCTTAATTGGTTCCCTTCAGCGTTCAGCAGGTATTGTTGATAGCGATGATGATTGATAATCAGGTAGTTTAACTACTATTTTATAAAGGCCCAATGACGATAATTGTTATTGGGTTTTTTTTTGTTTATTGTTGTTTCATTCAATTCTTATGCATTATTTTGCCACTGAAAAATCCATTTCGTAAAAACCCAATTAAATTTAAAATCGATGGCAATACTTAAAGCATTTAAAGGTTTACGCCCTCCTGTTGAAATTGTAAAGCAATTAGCATCAAGGCCTTATGATGTACTTAATTCGGAGGAAGCCCGTGCCGAAGCCTATGGGAACCCATACTCGCTTCTTAGGGTAACAAAAGCTGAAATTGATTTGCCTGTTGGTATTGATGTTCATGGGCAGGAAGTGTACGATAAAGTTGTAGAAAACTTTGATATGTTTAAAAATGAAGGTTGGCTAGTTCAGGATGCTGAGGACAAACTTTATATTTATGCGCAAACCATGAATGGCCGCACCCAGTATGGGATTTTAGGATGTACAAGTATTGAGGATTATTTCAACAACAACATAAAAAAGCATGAACTTACCCGCAAGGATAAGGAAGAGGATAGGATGATACACGTGCGCATAACAAATGCCAATGTTGAACCCGTATTTTTCTCATATCCTGCAAATGAAACTATTGATTCGATAGTTGAAAATATAGTAGCGAAAAACAAACCTGTGTACGACTTTGTTGCTGACGAAGGTTTTGGACACCATTTCTGGACTATCGACGATAAAGAAACCATCGCTAAGATCATCGAAATTTTTGCCAACGAAATCCCGAGCCTTTATGTAGCTGATGGCCACCATCGTACAGCCGCCGCTGCACTTGTAGGACAGGAAAAACGAAAAAATAACCCAAACCACAATGGCACCGAGGAATATAATTTTTTCATGTCGGTTCTTTTTCCTGATAACCAACTCAAGATAATTGATTACAACAGGGTAGTTAAAGATTTGAATAACCTGAACAGTAACCAACTGATCCAAAAACTTGAAAAAGTTTTTATAGTCGAAAATAAGGGTAGCGAAATATATTCGCCAGTGTGTTTACATAATTTTGCCATGTACCTCGAAGGGAGTTGGTATTCGTTAACAGCAAAACCAGGGACTTACAACGATACTGATCCTATTGGTGTGCTTGATGTTACAATACTTTCGGGTTTGGTTTTGGATCAAATTCTCGATATCAAAGACCTCCGTACTTCAACGCGCGTTGATTTTGTAGGTGGGATACGCGGCTTAGGCGAACTTGCAAAACGTGTTGATAGCGGTGAAATGAAAGCTGCATTTGCCTTGTATCCGGTTTCGATGAAACAACTTATAGATATTGCCGACACCGGAAATATTATGCCACCCAAGACCACATGGTTTGAACCAAAACTCCGCAGTGGACTGGTGGTGCATTTGCTCGATTAAAAACAGGATTTTCCCAACTTTTTATCAGCCCTGATTCCTAAGGTGCTTATCAAGCATCGGAATCAGGGTTTCTGTTTTTATTGGCTTGGTTATAAAATCAGCAAATCCAGCTTTCAGGCTTTTGTCCCTTTCGTGTGGCAAAGCAAAGGCAGTATAGCTTATTATTGGCAAATTTGGCCTCCATGCGGATATTTCCCTTAATGCTTCGTACCCGGTTTTTATTGGCAATTGTATATCCATCAATACCAGATCAATGGAGGGTTCGGCTTTGACCATATCAATGGCAATTTGTCCGTTAATTGCATGTAAAAGTTTTACGCCAGTCCTCTTCAGCAAGGCTTCCATAAGTTGGTAGTTTTGGATAATATCCTCGGCAACCAATATCGTTTTGCCTTTCCAATCGGCGGTATTAAGGTCAACATTGTCTATTTTTCCTGCCACTTTAATAATTGGCTTAAAAGGCAACTTAAAATAAAAATGGGATCCTTTCCCTGGGTTTGAGTCCATGCCAATGGAACCGCCCAATAATTCAGTGAGGTTTTTCGAAATGGCAAGCCCCAAACCTGTGCCTCCATATTTTCGTGTGGTACTGGGGTCAACCTGGCTAAAGCGTTGGAACAGTAGCTTTTGCTTTCCAGGCAAAATTCCGATTCCGGTATCCTTTACGAAAAATGACAGCCAATCCTGTTGAATTGTATAACCAAACTCAATACTTCCAATTTCGGTGAATTTCAAAGCATTGCCCAATAAATTGGTGAGTATTTGTTGCAATCTCATTGGGTCGGTCAATATCATTGTTTTCTTGTTTGGATCCGGGAGTACCAAACTCAACTCAATAGTATGTTTTCCCAATGTGTTTTTTAATTCTCCGAAAGTGCCATGCAAATCAGTAAGCAATTGGTTTAAGTCGCACACCGATTCGGATATTACAAGCTGTCCGGCTTCAATTTTGGCAATATCAATAATATCATTAATTAAAACCATTAACGATCGTCCGGCACTTTTGATTTTTGAAATAAAGTCCACTTTTTCTTCTTGGGTAAGGTCGTCTTCGCCAAGCAAATCCGAAAAACCTATAATGGCGTTCATTGGGGTCCGTATTTCGTGGCTCATGTTTGCCAGGAAAGCAGTTTTCAATTTGTCTGATTCCTCAGCTTTATCCTTGGCAAGTATCAAGCGTTGCCGGGTTTCTTCCATTTCGGTTATGTCGCGGCTAATTCCAATTATGCCTAACAAATGGTTTTCGGAATCAAAATAGGGGGTTTTTAACGTATAATACAAACATCTTTGCCCATCAGGGTATTCCACCCAGTTTGTTGTACGTATTGGTTCGGTTGAATCAATAATTTGCTTGTCGGATTGCACATAAGCCGCTGCCTCCGATTCGCCAAATAAATCATGTTCGGACAATCCAATTATGTCTTCCGATTTCTTGTTGATATATTTTTCGAATGCTTTGTTGCACCCAAGAAACTTACTATCGGCATCTTTAAAGAAAATAAGGTCGGGGATTGCTTCGATCATGTACCGTAACCGCGATTTTTCAGCCGATAGCACCGATCTGATCCTTTCCCTTTCGTAAATCATTTGGTTTGCGGCTTGAGCCAAGGTGTCAAATTCGGTAAAGGTTAGTTGGCTTGAATCAATTATTTGCATCCCTTGAGCAGCACGTTTGAAAAAATGCAGGAAAAGCAGGATATTTGATTTTGCTTTTTTTGCTAAAGCACGCATTATAAAATAGGTTAACCCACTAATTAGCATTAAAAAAACCAAAAAACTGGCCAGGTTTTTCAATATTTCAAACCATAAATCTGTTTTCATTTTATTGATCAAAGGCTCTATATCGTTATGAAAAAAGCCTGTACCAATTATCCAGCCCCAATCGGTAACGCCTGTAAAATATGAGGTTTTTTCTGTCCTTTCATCCCCAATCCTATTGCTCCATGAATAAGTATAGAACCCACCTTCGCTACTCTGTGCACACTCCAGTTCTTTGGCAAAAATTTTCTTCCAGCTTGTATCCGTGCTTTCTTTGATGCAAATTGGAGGGGTTTGTAATATTCCCTTCGAGAGGAGTGCAAAGCCATCAAAAGTATTTATGATTATATATTCGTTGTTGGAATACTTGATTTTACCCAGGCTATCGAGTACCAATTCCTTCAAAATCAGTTCTTTTTGTTCAGGTGAAAATGAAATTCCAATCTTTACCCCTTTCCAATCGCTATTCTTAATGAAAAGGTAACCTGCACTTAAATTGTTGTTTTGGAACGACTTGCGTATTACGGAATCAGCAATGGAATAATCGGCTTTTAAAAAAATAGTTGATGATTGTTTATCTGAAAAAGATTCTGTGCCAAGGGTTGCAGGCTGTTCCTGATACAGTATGTTGTTATTAGCATTAAACAGTGTTATTTTTAACAGTGATTTATGGTTTAATTTGTTTAATGAATCGATGAGATCAACTGGGATTTCGCCTTTGTATAAATTTTGTGCGTTAGTGTAATTACTCAGTATAAATTCTGTTTCAGCGAAGCGTTGGCCAAGGTATTTTGCGGCATATTGGTCAGGGTGCGACTTTACCCACGAAATGTAATCCTTCAATTCTAATATTTTCGACTTTAATTCGGCACGTTGGTTTGCAGGAAACCCAATCTTCAACTCCTCAACTTCTTTCTGGTACTTATAAATTTGTATGCCTGAATAGTAGGCAGAAACTGCAAACAACCCAATTAGGAACAAACCTATTGGATAAACATAAAGAATTTGTATTAAGCTCACTTTTTTTTGCCTTGACCGGTTCAAGGTATGTTTTTCCTGGGTTTTAAGCATACTGATTTGTTTATTACTTGTGTTCTTGTATTAAAAAGCAACAAAAAAAGGAATTGGTAAATTGTTTAATTAATTGATAAACAATTAGTAACAGGTAATTTGCTTGAATATAATGTGCCAAATTGGAATGCTTGGCATATATATTGGCTAAAAATTTAGTCCCATCAAGTATTTTTTATAGCCTCGGTGGAAGGTTGCCATTAAAACCAAAAGTAAGCAGTCCCCTTTACTTGTTCGTTTTTTATTTCTACTTGTCGAATGGATCTTGCTTATTGATATTTATCGTATTGTTTATCAGATTTGTGGCAAGATTCATTTGGTGATACAATACTACAAAAAAAAATTGTTTTCGTAAAGAAAATACGAGGCAGATGGGCAAATGCTGCATGATTTATGTAAGTTTGTGGGGTTAAAGAAAAAAACTATGGATTGCGTAGATCGATTTAAAGCTATTAGGGGTAAAATTTCCCCAGAAATTAAAATTGTGGCCGTTTCAAAAACAAAACCGGCTTCGTTAATAGACCAGCTTTATTTGGATGCCGGGCATAGAATATTTGGCGAAAACAAAGCCCAGGAGTTAAGCCAGAAGCACTCCCTTTTGCCTAAAGATATAGAGTGGCATTTTATTGGACATCTCCAAACCAATAAAATTAAAAACATAGCCCCTTATGTATCAATGATTCAAAGCGTTGATAGTTTTAAGCTATTGATTGAAATAAACAAAGAGGCAAAAAAGTTGAACCGGGTAATACCCTATTTAATACAGTTTCATATTGCAACCGAAGAAACCAAATACGGGTTTTCGATTGAAGAGGCCAAAAGCATGTGCGACGACCCGCTTTTCATCGGTTTATCCAATGTTTTGCCTTGCGGGGTTATGGGTATGGCCACATTTATCGATGATGAATCTGTGATTAGGAAGGAATTCAGAACATTGAAAAATTATTACCAAATATTAAAAACTTCCTATTTCAATCAACAGGCTGATTTTTGCGAAATATCAATGGGTATGTCTGACGATTATAAAATAGCAATTTCTGAAGGAAGCACAATTGTAAGGATAGGGTCAGGGATTTTTGGTGGAAGGTGATTTGAACCAGCGGATTAAGCCGTTTGTTCAAAAAACTACATACCATTAGTATTGGGTTTAATATTGCAATTGCCAAATAATAAATACTCTGATAGAAATAAAAAAGCGGGCCCAAATACTCCATTCGGGCCCGCCATTGTTTTATTTAGAGAAGCCGTTCTTAACTGTAACCCATAAAATTGAACAGGTAATAAACCAAGGCAGCAATACCCATTGAAACTGGTATGGTAAGTATCCATGCGTAAAGCAGGTTTATTGTAACACCCCAACGTACTGCGGTAACGCGTTTTGTAAGCCCTGTGCCCATAATAGCACCTGTAATGGTATGGGTTGTACTAACCGGAATGCCAAAAGCATCGGTTCCAAAAAGCAACAATGCACCAGCAGTTTCGGCTGTAACACCTTCGAATGGAGTTAATTTGGTAATTTTGGTCCCCATTGTTTTTACAATTCGCCAACCTCCCGAAAGTGTTCCGGCACCAATGGCAGCATAACATCCAAAAACTACCCAATGCGGTATGGCATGGATTTTACCTTGATCGTTTAGGGTTATATGCGCCCAAGAAGGTATTGCCGAAGGATCAACTCCATGAAAATAAACCATTAATGTGGCTGCAATTATTCCCATAACTTTTTGGGCATCATTTCCTCCATGTCCAAGGCTGAATAAGGCGGAGGATAGTAACTGCAATTGTTTGAAGTATTTTTCGAGAATATGGGGGTTGCCTTTTTTTAGCAGGTTCAATAATAATACAGATAAGAAGTAGGAAATAATCATCCCTAAAATTGGTGCCAAAAAGATGAATGACGCAATTTTGATGATTTTTTCCGAATGTACCACACCCCAACCGGCATGTGCTATGGCTGCACCAGCAAACCCACCAACCAAAGTATGCGACGAACTTGAAGGAATACCAAGATACCATGTAAGCAGGTTCCACAAAATTGCGGCAATAATGCCTGCCAATATTACATGAAGGGTAATAAAATTGGTATCAACAACTTTTGCAATGGTATCCGCAATTTTAAGTTCAAATATGGCATACGCTAAAAAATTGAAAAACGCTGCCCATAATACTGCTTGAAATGGGGTTAACACTTTGGTTGATACGATGGTTGCTATTGAATTGGCAGCATCGTGAAAACCATTGATGAAATCGAACAAAAAAGCAAGTATTATTATAACTATAAGTAGTGTAAAGTCCATTATTTACAGGTTATGCGGTTGTTTGTAAAGTTTATGGGTTAAGTGGTTGATGGGTTGATAGGTTGAGTGGTTGATGGGTTGATTGCAAGATGTACCATAGTAAAAGTACCTAAAGTATTATGTTAATCTGAAAAAGCACTTCTTGCCAATTGCCCAACGCTGTAAAACTATCCCATTTTGACCGTCAGGGTCGAAAATACATTGGCCACATCATCGCATTTATCAATTGCTTTTTCGAGGGCAGTGAGAATATCGCGTTTTTTTATAAGGTCGATTGCATTTACTTCGTGCTCGAACAAGTTTGCAAGGTACGATTGGTAAATGTCGTCCACTTGACTTTCCATGTCACTGATTTTTTGGCAGGATGAAGTATAAAGCTTGAAATCGTTTACATTTTTAACGCTTCTCAACACCATTTGTATTTCCTTGTTGGCCGAATGTATTATGTCGGCAATAAGAACAAACTCTTCGGGAAAAGTTGATAATTTGTAAAAATGTATCCTTTTGGAAGCAGCATTTATATAATCAACAACACCATCCATTTTGCTCACTAACTCATGTATGTCTTCCCTATCGAAAGGGGTTATAAAAGTGCCATTAAGTTCATCCATCAACTTACGGGTGATGTCGTCGCCTACATGTTCGGCATCTTTAATTGCTTTCATATATCCTTGCCTTTTATCAAGGTCGGCTTCCCTGATAAGCTTAATTAGCAACTCAGAGGCTAATACAAGGTTATCGGCTGCCAAATTAAAAAGGGGGAAAAACTTACGGTCTTTAGGGACCAGAAAACCAAAGATTTTATCGAGTTCCATTATGGTTTGGAATTAGTTTGTTTAAAAACAGTGACGGGTGCGAAATTAGAAAAAAATACAACTTCATGTTAATAATTAATAAGTTGTTATTAACAAAGTTGGTTAATTGGTTGTTAAATAAAGGTTTATGCTGTAAATGATAAAGCAAATCTTTTTGCATGGAAAAAGACAATGCACTGAATTGAAGAAGTTGCTTTTCGACTGATTAGGTTGTAAATAAGTAGTCCTTAGTAAAAAATCCCGGCTTAATCCTTTTGTTTTATAAAAACGTCAGCTCATTTCCGGCTTATTTCATGGTTTATCCATGGAATTGCCAACTCGATTCGTGTTTCTAAATGGTGAGTCCGCTTCGCTAACCCTAAAAAAGAAAAAACCACGGAGCGATGTGCTGAGTGCCACACAGAGCATTGTTAATCAGTGCTATAAACTTAGTGAACTTAGCTAAGCGGCATCACAAACACCTAAAGAATAAAAATTCAGAGTAAACTTAGAGGTTTTGGGCCACTTCGGAAGGCATTTCGGCAGGCTCATTGTATCACTCATTGTAACACTTTGTGGCGAAAAAACATGTTGGAATGGACCCAAGTTTCAAGCTATTGGAAGTTTGGTATTGGCTTTACTTTCAAAGGCCAAATTATGTATCTCACTGAACGGTTTACTCCATTCACCGGATTCTTCTTATTTTTCCTGTTCAGCCTTTGTAGTATTGCAAAAAAAATCAAATTAACCATGCCAAAAACCATCACCTATTCGTTAATGGATTTTCAGGAAGAATCTGGGCGTTTTTATAAAGAATTGGAGGAGTTTACAAATTCTTGGTTAAATGGTGTTGATTTGGAAGTGAACGGGATTATATCGGATTTCTGTGATTTTATCGGTAATAACAAAACTGAAAATTTACGTTCGCGGAATGAATACCTGGTTGAATTACTGATGATTGGCATGTATTGGAATAACTATTCCGGAAATGCAGTAAAAACAGGTCCTCTATCGAAAAAACTACTGAAATCGTTGTATAAACAGCGAACAAAATTCCCGAGATATAAACCCGAAATAGATAAAGCAAGAGGATTCATAGCGAATTTGTTTCTCGAAAAAAACAACAAAAATCGCTGTGGTACCCTAACTGTAAAAATGCTAATACACCTTTTGGACTGGCTTAGCGCAACCGGTGAGTTTAACGAAGAAGTACGCCGGCTCAAGAACTGGACAGCGTTTTTAAATACCAAAGATGCCGTTTATACAGGAGATCTCATCAAATCCTCTCTGCTTTTTGCTGAGCGTTTCTCGCTGAAAGGGATGGAAATGCTTGGCAAATACATGAAGAACCTCAGTGATTTTCACCAAAACTCATTGCCGGCTTATAAATACAGGGAAGACTATTTTTTTGCCAGCCGCCGCGAAAATGAATATTACCTTAACATGTTTGCCGCCGAAGTTATAAACCGTGGATTGCAGAAAGGATTTACGGAATCAACAAAAAAAGTGCTACTGCTTCCAACTTGTATGCGTAAAGAACCGGCAAGCGGATGCAAAGCTAAATCCGACGGGCATGAACCTGTATGCGCTTCCTGTTCAAGCGAATGTAATATCGGAAAAGTATCATCCGAAATGAAGAAGGAAGGAATAACTTCCTACCTGATTCCACATTCGTCAGAGTTTTCAAAATTCCTTGTAAAATGGAAGGATTGCCCCGATACCAGCCTGATTGGCGTGGCCTGTGTGCTGAACCTAATTACCGGCGGATACGAAATGAAAAGGCTGGGAATTTCCTCCCAATGTGTTTTCCTCGATTACTGCGGCTGTAAAAAGCACTGGGATAAAGATGGAATTGCTACTTCGCTGAATATTACCCAACTAAAAAACATAGTTCAGGAACGGGATGTAAGTTCAAAAAAAGCAACACTGGTTTTAGCCGACTGAAATCAAAAAGAATAAAAAACATCAATACTATGAATAAAAAAATGACTTTCATCGGAATAGGGTCAAAACTGGCGTTGATATCCTTGCCGTATTTTATCCTGGCAATTCTTGTTATGTTTAGAGATCCGCAATTTTTAAAACTGGATTTCATCAATTATACGTTGATAACATGGGCTGGTTATGCCTGGATTGGTATTGGGATTGTTTTTTACATAGCAACTGTAATTGTTTTCCTGGCCGACTTCAAAAAAGGATTGCTGGTTACACGAGGCACTTTCAACCTTTGCCGCAACCCGATTTACGCGTCGTTCATTGTATTTTTTTTCCCCGGAATAGCTTTGGTTTTTCAATCGGGGATGATCTTGTCAATGGCGTTAGTTCTATATCTAAACTTTAAACTATCGATACATGGTGAGGATATAGTTTTAGAGCGCGAATTTGGAGAAGCCTATAAAACATACCGGAAACGTGTAAACAATATTGTGCCATTTCCCCGTTTCCGGAATAAATGATTTTTGTTTATCTACAACCTCAATCAAATGAAACGGTTTCCCGCGCTTTTGCCTGTCTTTCTGCTTTTAGCTTGCAATCTGTACTCGCAAAACACTGAATACGAATACCTTTTAAATAAAAACCAGTTTAAAAAGGCTACAAAAGGTGTAAAGTTATACTGTGGATTAACCCACCAGCATCAGAGTTTTTTCAACAAACCTTTTTCGCTTACAGGCATCGAAGCCGGGATAATTTCAGGACGTAATATTCTGCTGGGAGTTTATGGTTCCTCATTTTTATCCAACCTGGAAATTGAAAATTCAGTCTCCAAAACGTATTTTTCTTCAATGCAAGGCGGCCTTGCTATCGGAGTCCTGCATCACGGGAACAAATGGCTCCATGAAGGCGTACTTTTAAATGCGGGATATTTTTCGATAACAGGAAGTTCTTCTAATTTTCAATTATTTGCTATTCAAAACTCAACAGCCATTATTCATGGTTTGGTGATTACACCCATGGCTTTCGCTGAAATAAATGTACTGAGATGGATGAAGTTCAGGACAGGACTTGGCTATAGTTTTTATAATTTCAAAGATCAGTCCTCAGTATCAGTGAGCGATTTGCAGAACGTGTCGATAAATTTTGGGTTCCTTTTTGGGAAATATTTATAATCTATCAAATCGTACATGATTAAGTCTTTTTGAGCTTGGATTGAAGGACTCTCTTTTAAAGCTTAAAAAACTGCCTTACCCTCTCTTTTCCCATATTCAACACTCCATATCAGGTATTCAATGGGTTTTGATTTTCTTATGTAAAACCCTTAAATATCTTTGTGATTCATTTAGCGAAAGGTAAAAAACTACTGTTAGAAGCTTTTATACGAGTGCATTGATTCAGAAAAAATACATAAATTGGCAGTTCAAAAATCTTTTTAAAATGACATTCAACGAACTGAACAGAATAAACGGCGAAAGCGCATTCAGGGAGTCGCGTTTGAGCCGGTTAAAGAGCATTTTATTATTGCTTAGCTTAGGTGGTTTAGTAATTGTGCTTTTATGGCAATTGTTCGACAAATACTATTTAAACGAATCGGATAGCACCTTGTTTTGGCTATGTACAGTTACAGTGAGTGTGTATGTTTTGAATTTTTTGATCGCATTGGTGCGGAATTCAAATCAGGCTTACAAGCAGCACCTTACCGCTGGCTTCTATTTTGGTACAGTTTTCTGCACTTTGCTGGCCATGTTTACCGGGGCAAGCCAAAGCCCTTACTGGTTCGGACTGTTTTTTATCTTTATCGCCTGGTTTGTACTTGTACCGTTTACATACCGCGAATTGATCTCGCATGGTTTCATGTTTTTCATCCTTTTTATGGCTGGGTTGTTTATACAAACCGAATTTAAACTTATTGATTATGAGATAGCTAAAATTATTTTCCTTTATTCCGGGACGCTGTTTATTGGGTTTTATGCAGCCTTCAGCCGTAACCAGGGCGAAGCGGAAAGCTACCTGCTCACCGAAGCTTTAAGGGTGAAAAACAAGGATTTGAATAAATACCTGAAAGTTTTGGAGCAGGCTCCGGGCTCGGTTATAATTATGGATACCAAAATGAATTTTGAGTATATCAATCCTATGTTTACACAACTTTCGGGATATACCGAAGAGGATCTGCTCCATAAAAATATTAACGACACCATTTACAAAGGAAAAGCACCCGAATCGCGAACTGGTGTGATTCAAACCCTGGCCAAAGGCGAAAAATGGCAAGGCGAATTGCTTACCTATCATAAAACGGGCACTCCATACTGGGCCAATACTATTGCGGCACCCTACAAGGATGAGCAAGGCCAGGTGGAAGGATATATAGTTATACAGCAGGATATCAGCGAACATAAAAAGATGGAGATTGCTCTCAGGGAAAGCGAAGAACTCTACCGGACACTTATCGAGAAATCGCTTGACGGAGTTGCACTGACCGTAAGCCGTAAGTTTTACCTGTTCAACAAGGCTTTTTGTGAAATACTTGGCTATTCGGAAGAAGAACTACTTTCAATTGACCCAACTGAACTACTGGCTCCCGATGACAGGGAAAGGGTTGTGGCATTGCATGATAAGCGCATGATTGGAGAAATGGGTTCATTACACTACACTGCAAAATTTATCCATAAATCGGGTAAGCTGCTTATGGTTGAATTGAATACTACCACAGTTCAGGTTAATGGGCAGAATGCCTCTTTTGTAACCCTGCGCGATATCACTGACCAGCATGCGATGAAAAATGCACTGGAATTAAGTATGCAAAAATACCATGATCTTGCTGATTTGCTTCCGCAAACGGTTTATGAGCTTGACATGCAAGGTAAAATTGTATTTATGAATCAGGCAGGGATTAATGCTTTTGGGAAAGTACTGCCTCAAAATGATTTATTTGCTCTCGATTTTGTAGCTCCTGAGGACCATCAGCGATTAATGCAAAATATGCAAGCAAGCTACCGGGGCGTAAAACCTCCCTCAGATAGCGAATACACAGCACTGAGAGCTGATGGAAGCAGGTATCCGATAATGGTTTACAGTTCTCCCGTTTTTACTGATGGTGTACTATCAGGAACCCGTGGAATTATTATAGATATTTCGGAAAGGAAAGAAATTGAAAATGCACTTCGCGAGAGTGAATCAAAATATAAAACCCTGGTTGAAAACTCAAAGGACGGAATCCTCATAATCAGAGATAACAAAGTGCTTTTTGCAAATAATACAATTTCAAAACTGCTCGGCTACCCACTTGATGAGTTTTACCAGATGTCGTCCGTCAATTTACTCCATCCTGACGACAGGTACAAGGCCGCGCTGATTGCTCAGAAGCGTAAAAGCCAGGACTTTTCAACTATCAATGAAGAGTTTCGTATGGTTACAA
Source organism: uncultured Bacteroidales bacterium (assembly GCA_903946925.1). Lineage (GTDB taxonomy): Bacteria > Bacteroidota > Bacteroidia > Bacteroidales > UBA4417 > UBA4417. The sequence goes on from CAJAXK010000315.1 coordinate 35,144, forward strand.
GGAACGGTGAGGTGAAAGAATGCGAAACATCCTCCACCTTAATTGAATTCGATGGACAATGGGCAAGTTTCTTCACCATTCAGGATATTACCGAAAGCCGGCGCATGCAAACTGAACTGAAGGAAAATGAAGAGAAATACCGGCAATTGTTTGTAGCCGAATCGGATGCAATTTTTATGATTGATGCCGATACCGGTGAAATTTTGGATGCAAATCCTGCCACATCCTCGATATACGGTTATTCTCATATTGAGTTGCTCACCATGAAAAATACAGACATATCGGCTGAACCTGAAAAAACGAGTGAAGCTACGCATTTGCATCTCAGCCTGGTGCCGATACGATACCATAAAAAGAAAGACGGAACCGTTTTCCCTGTTGAGCTTAGTGCCGGATTTACAACAATGGGCAACCGGAATATTCAGATTGTTACCTCGCGCGATATTACCGAACGCATTCGCATACAGGAAGCTTTGAGTAATAGTGAACAAAAATACCGGGAACTCACCGAAATGCTACCCCAGGCAATTTATGAGCTTGATGCACAAGGAAATCCCAAATATATGAACAAAGCCGGATTGAAAATATTTGGCATCGAAAACCGCACCGGTGATAAAAAAGCTTTTGAATTTTTTATCCCTGAGGATATGCAACGCATGAAACAAGCCTTGAAAACGGAAGCAGCCAGAATGGTTGACGAAGAGGGGGTGAAGGAACCTGTGCCTTCCGAACCGGTGGAATATACTGCACAACGGACCGATGGAAGTAAATTCCCGGTTTTAATCTATGGAACTTCCATTGTCGAAAATGGAGAAGTAACAGGATCGCGGGGAATGATCATCGATATTTCCGAACGCAAAGCAATGGAAAACGCTATCCGCGAAAGCGAAGAGAAATATAAAACCCTGATTGAAAATTCGCAGGATGGTATATTTGCCATAGTTGGCGACAAAGTGCAGTTTGTAAACAATACTTTTTGTAAAATGTTGGGCTATACCGCTCAGGAGATTTACGATATGCCTGCAATCAGTCTGGTGGTGCCCGACGACCGACAGCGAGGAAATGAAATAAGCCAACGGAGGAAAAATGGCGACTGGTCAACAGTAAATGGCATTTTTCACTTCCTTACAAAAGATGGCTCGGTTAGGGAATGCGACACTTTTTCATCGGTGCTGGAACTGAACGGACAGATTGTGAGCTACTTAACCGTTCATGACCTTACCGAAAACCGACGAATGCAGGAGCAGTTGCAACTAAGCGAGGAAAAATACCGAACCGTTATCGAAAAAGCTACCGATGGAATTGTGATAACGCAGCAAGGCAAGCTCAAGTTTATGAATAGGTCGATGATTGATATGTTGCAATATGATGAAAACGAAATCATCGACAAGCCCTTTATTAATTTTGTTGTTGAAGACGAGAAGCAGGTGATGATTGATTTTCATAAACGCCGTATGGCAGGCGAGGACTTTTCGTCGCTGTACCGCAGCCGCTTAATCCGCAAGGATGGAAAAATAATTGCCGTGGAGTTAAACGCCCGGACCTCCAACTACAATGAGGAACCGGCCGCCTTTATTATTATCCGCGATATTTCGGACAGGGTAAAAATTGAAAATGAATTACAAACAGCAAAAAGTAACCTCGAAATGCTGAATCGCGATCTTGAACAGCGGGTAATTGAAAGTTCCGAAAGCCTTACCGAGGCGCGTACTCAACTGATAAACCTGCAAAAGGAAAACCTGCAGTCACAGTTCGATGTGCTCAAACAACAAGTGAATCCGCACTTCCTGTTTAACAGCCTTAACGTTCTCACCTCGTTGATTAAGCTCGAACCCGATTTGGCCGAGAAGTTTTCGGAACACCTGTCGAAGGTATACAGGTATGTTTTAGAAAATAAGGATAATGAACTCGTCGATCTGAATACCGAGCTGAACTTCCTTGATGCCTACATTTTCCTGCTTAACATCAGGTTTGTAAATAAACTGCACGTTAACATTGATATCCCGCAGTCGAAACGAAGTTGCCAGGTTATTCCCCTGGCCATGCAACTTTTGATTGAGAATGCTATCAAGCACAATATAATGTCGAAATCAAACCCTTTGAAGATTGATGTTTTTATTGACAAAAATAATTTCCTGAACATTGTGAATAACCTGCAGGAAAGGCCGTCGCAAATAATTTCGACAGGAGTGGGACTGAAAAATATCCAGAACCGCTACCTGTTGTTAAACAATACCGAACCTGTGTTTGAAAAAACAGAAACACATTTTATTGCTAAAGTACCCCTGATACTAATTGATTAAAATCTATTGAAATGAGAATTGTAATTATTGAAGACGAAATGTTTGCCGCCCGCAGGCTTGAGAATATGATCAGGGAGTTTGACCCCCGGATTGTTGTTGCGGCAAAGCTTGAATCGGTTACTGAATCAATAGCCTGGTTTAAAGCAAATGAGGAGCCTGACCTGATTTTCCTCGATATCCACCTAGAAGACGACCTGAGTTTCGCCATCTTCAAGGAAGTGCCTATTTGTTGTTCCATTGTGTTCACCACAGCTACCGACGAACTGGCGGCACGTGCTTTTCACCTGAAAGGAATTGATTACCTGTTGAAACCAATCATACAGACTGATTTGTTTACCATGCTCAATAAATACAAAAACCAGCCTAAATCACTTTGTCCGGTAAATGCAGATATTTTTAACGAAATAATCAATCCTGTAAAATCATGAAGACTATCATTATTGAAGATGAAGACTTTGCTGCACGCCGCCTCGAAAACATGATCCGCGAATGCGACAGCTCCATCGAAATTGTTGCCAAACTCCAATCAGTAAAAGAATCGGTTGCCTGGTTAACAACTAATCCACATCCTGAGTTGATATTCCTTGATATTCAGCTTGATGACGACCTGAGTTTCGCCATTTTCGAACAGGTTAAAGTTCAATCGCAGATCATATTTACCACAGCTTTCGATGAGTACGCCATTAAGGCATTCAAACTCAAAAGCATCGATTACCTGCTAAAACCCATCATCAAGGAAGAATTATGCTTCGCAATAAAAAAATACAGGGAAATGGTAGTTCCGGCAAACCAATCTGTTGATCTGTCATCTCTTTTCGATCTTATAAACAGGAAAAATATTACCTACAAGGAACGGTTTTCAATTACGGTTGGCCAGAAGATTAAAACCTTCACCATCCCCGAAATCGCCTATTTCTACTCCACCGAAGGGATTTCCTTTATGGTATTGAAAAACAAATCGGAATACCCCGTGGACGATAGCCTCGAAGAACTTGCACAGCAACTCAATCCGAAGGATTTTTTCCGCATTAACCGCAAATACCTGGTTAAGATTGATTCCATTGCCAATGTTCACATTTTTCCGAAAAGCCATCTGAAACTTGAACTCTCGCCCTTGCCTAAAGAAGAGGTTTTTGTGAGTATTGATAAGGTAACGGCATTTAAGAAATGGCTGGATAATAAATAGAAAGGGAGACTTGGAGAGGGGAGACACGGCGAGGAGCGGCAAGGCGAAGAATTGTAAAGCAATGAGATAATGTAAGTATTTAACCCAAATCAAAGTTAAAAAATGAAACCTTCCCAAATACCTTTTCAGTTAATCGACTGGTCAATAGTTCCTAAAACTATGCACCCTGGAGAAAGTGGCATGGCTACATGGCAAACAATAGAATTTGAAGGACTCCGGATCCGTATTGTTGAATATCCTGCCGGTTACATTGCCGATCATTGGTGCCGCAAAGGGCATATTGTCCATTGCCTCGAAGGAGAGTTCATCAGCGAAATGGAGAATGGAGAAAACCATAAATTAACCAAAGGCATGACGTATGTGGTTTCGGATGAGCTGAGTTCACACCGTTCAGTTACAGAACAAGGCGTAAAGTTGCTGATTGTTGATGGTGATTTCCTGAAAACTGAGTAAAAGGGATTTTATTAAAAGAAAATATCATGCCTGACAAATCAAAAGAACTAACTGCTTCTATCCGGCTGTTAAACGAAAAACTCCATTTCGAAGGAAATGTGGATGGCAATGAACCCCTATCAATTGACTATACACCTCCGCTTGGCGACAACCTGGGTTATACTTCGCTCGAATTGTTGCTTTTAAGTCTTTCATCCTGCGTGGGTAGCGCGTTACTTACATTTCTTCGCAAAATGCAGAAAACCATTACTGCCTGTGAGATTTCCGCCAAAGGAATCCGCAGAGAGGAACACCCTACAGGATTTAAAACCATTTCGCTTTTTATAGATATAAGTTCGCCAAACACTACTTCCGATGATTTGGAAAAGGTGCTCAAACTCTCCGAAGAAACCTATTGCCCGGTTTGGGCCATGCTCAAAGGGAATGTTGAAGTAATTGTAAAGCATTCGATTTCTGATGATTCCATCAAAAATATTTAAAATGCTGTCTGATAAGGGATAACCGATTTTGGATCTGCGTTTATGTTAATAAAGCTAATTCTTATTTTGAGGTGCTATCTGACTGTCATCAAAACCAAAACTTTGGTCAAAATGGTTTAGATTTTTTTACTTTTTGCTTGATCAAAAAGTAAACAAAAAATCAAGGCTCTATAAAAATTACTCATGGCTTACTTATTTTTACGGGTATTCGTGAGAGAAGTTCAATGTGTTTCTAATCTGAAGGTATCTTCCCGCAATACAAGGCATGGAAGATGGCACAATCCCATACTTTTGTTGTTGCTGTGTATTGCTACGCACATGCCTTCCGCACATACCTCCGGCTAAGAACCAC
>CAJAXK010000316.1 GCA_903946925.1 uncultured Bacteroidales bacterium
ATAAAATTTTACCATGGCTATTTCATGCGTTATTATTTGCTTTTTAGGGGTCGCATGGAATTACTCATTCATTGCTTATTTTTAAAGGTATTCGTGAGCTAAAGGTTCACCAGATTGATTATAATATCATCTTCGGTTGGTGATTTATTCCAATCATGGCTATTTCATCTTTGCCTTTTTTCCGGCTCAAAGTTAAGGAGTATTTAATCAGGTTCGGTTTTTTGTGGTCAAATCAAGGTTTTGGGGCCAAAAATTTAATATTGAACCCACTCTGATAACCCTAACAAAAAGAAAACCACGGAGACAAGGAGGGCATAGTGGTACACAGAGTATTGTTAATCAGAAATATAAGCTTAGTGCACTAAGTGGTTTAGTGCCTAAGTGGTAAAAAAATACTTCTCGGAGTGGACTCCACTTTTGGCAATTTGGCAATTTAAGACTCTTAAAACCTGAATATCCCGCATGATGTAAAGTTGCCATCCATTCAATACCTTCACTTTAACATTTGCACTTTGACTTTTGCACTTTGACTTATTACCCTTTAGGTTCTGGTTTGTACAGGTAATATTAATGGCATAAACTTTAGGCACTTTAGGCACTTTAGACACTTTAGGCACTTCAAGTACTCTCAAAACATTAATATTCCGTAGTCTGAATAGTTGCCTTATTTAACTCTAATCTGCTGATTTATCAATCAAATTTGCAATAACAGGATTCTTTGGCTTGGTTGCCACTATTTCTCATTCCTAACAGCCGTGAGGACAGTTTGCCCAACGGCCTTCAGGGTTGGTTTACTTATCCCTTTCATATTATCGTTGATAGTGTGCCAATGTTGATAAAACCCTGAGTTCGTGGAAGGGTCGTGCTGTATGATGTCGATGGTAGGAATTCTAAGTATCTGGTTAATATAAACATGATCATCGGTGATAGGCCCTGTCCGTTCGGTTGAAAAATAATCGCTGTAACCAATTGTCGCTCCTATATTCCATACTTTTTGCGCTATATCGGGAGCATAATACATGCTTGTTGCTTCCATGGTAAAAACGGCATTTTCGGCTCCAACCATATCCAATAAAATACCATAACGCGCACTATACCCTGTAATATGTGGGTTATGCGACCAGTATTGCGAACCCAAAGCCCAATCGTCGGAACCGGTATATCCGGCATTTTGTGGTGCACCATAATCTTCGCCATCCAACAAAAGGATATCGACACCTACATCAGAGGGCTGAATTTTCAGTTGTCGTGCAATCTCCAATAAAATCCCTACACCACTGGCTCCATCGTTAGCACCGTCAATAGGTGTTTTATGGTAAGCCGAGTCGGGGTCGTTATCGGCAAACGGACGTGAATCCCAGTGTGCACAAAGCAAAACCCGTGTGGCTTTTTTAGGGTTAAAAGAAGCAATAATGTTTTTGCATTTCAGAGTAGTACCATCAAATGCTTTGGCGGTAAAAGGCTGGACTGCTACCTGAGGGGCATATTTTTTCAAGGTTTTTTCTAACCAGATTGCACAATTTGCATGTGCTTTGCTGTTGGGCACACGGGGACCAAATTTAACCTGTTCGCCAACAAAATAGTAAGCGGTATCGGCATTAAAATCAGCAATTTTATAGGTTGTTGCCTGTTTGTCTGCTTCCGAGGTATCAGTGGTGGCAGTCTTTTTTTGTTTGCACGAAACTATTCCGGCAGCAACAACCAAAGCCAGCAGTAGGGATAAATATTTCATCTGTTTATTTTTTATTTTTAACGGGTCAGATGGAATACGCCATGAGAATAATCATCTCGGTTGGTGAGCAAATTTTCTGCTCATGGCTATTTCATAATTGCTATTGTTTTGCAGCGGCAAATATACTACAAACTGGTTTCAAAACCGGTTACAGGAAATCGGCACTATGCCCGAAAAACCCGGTAAAAACAGTTTCCTTTACCGGACGACGGGTACGCGGGCTTAGTTCCATTTTTAAAAGATTGGGGTGTAATAATTCCGCTTCGCCAAGGTAACCAAGTGTAAAAGCGACCTGAATTTGATATTCGGCAGGGATTTCAAGCAACTTTGATGCTTCCTCCACATTGAAACCTCCCATCTGATGGGTATAAACCCCTTCGTGCAAAGCTTGCAGGCTGAGTGTTGCAACTGCCTGACCTAAATCGTACGAAAAACTTTTATTTATTTCTCCTTTTGGATTGGTGGTCTTGGCGATAGCAAGCACCAAAACCGGCGCATTTATAACCCACAACTGATTAAATTCCACCAAAGTGGAAAATATATTTTCGTAAACTTCATCGCCTTTAAATCCAACAAGGAAATACCAGGGCTGTATATTGCTTGATGAAGCCGCCCACCGTGCCGATTCAAAAATCCGTTGAAGTTTATCAGGTTCAACAGGTTCGGGCCTGTAAGCACGTGGGCTCCAGCGTGATGCAATAAGTGGATGGATTGGAAAATCGGAGGTGGCTTGTTTTATTTTTTCAATGTTGCCCATATTTTAAATAATTTTTGAACAGGGTTTAGCGCCAAAGTGTAATCTATTAACTGCAATATTAAAACATATTGGGCAACTGCAATTTTTTTTGTTCCATTTTAAAGAGTTGGCGTTCTTTTTATCGGGGTTCAAAATGATAACTTTGCCAATAATGGCTCTCGGAGTTAAAGTTAGAAGCCAAATTGTCAATTGAGTTTGGCTGTAGTTTTTGCGAAATTAAAAACAAGATTATTGCACAAACCCGACCTGATAGCACCGAATATCATATTTTTATAATGTTACTATTAAGGTGTTTACCTTTTAGGGGTTAGGATTGTGGGATTGTGTGGTATTAATCATCATTTTATAGACATTGTGGATTAAAATCAATCAGTATTCGGGATTTCTGCTTCCTTGGCATCTAAATGGTAAATACAAAATGTGTCAACCACAATCCGTAAGCGGTTATTGGTTATTGGGTTAATGGTTATTAGTTATTGGGTTAATGGTTATTGTCCACAATCCGTAAGCGGTTATAGGTTATTGGGTTAATGGCTATTACTTATTGGGTTAATGGTTATAATCCGCAACCCGCAATCCGTAATCCGCAATCCTAATCCTTCATCCTTGCTTCAATGCTTTGAAGGTGCAGCTCCAGACCTCTTCTTTTCGCCAGGTCTTCAGGTTTCGACTGTAACCGCGCCTCCAGTTTGAGTTTAGTGTTCAATTCCGAAAACGACCGGAGATCTTCAGGAGAAAATTGGTGCCGTGTATTTTTAGAAAATGCAAGTGGGTATCCCAGTTCTTCGAGCGTTTCGCCTGCAACCTGTTCAAATATCTGAATATCAACAGGTAAAAGTTCCTTCAAATACTTATTATAATTGTTGGAGATTACGGGTTTTTCAACATTTTCCCACATTACTCCAGAATGTGCTGTTTTATGCGACTCTTCGGAATGGTAATAATCCAAGGCAACCGGATTGTATTCTGCGCCAATAAACCGACAAATTCCCATAAGCTCCTTCGCAGGGTTTGCTATCAGATCTTCGTACCGGACTTTTAATACGCGGTTGTTGCCAAGTTTATGAGCCAAATGTAACGAAGCCTCCTGCTCTTCTTTCCATTGCCGGGCAATATGATAAGTGTGTTTTTCGCCAACTATGGCTTTTTTAAACGATAAAGCAACGTCTCTGCCATCGCGGAACAGATGGATATAGAACGGGTTAACCCCATTCTTCTCCAACTGATCGGTAAATTTTATATTTACAAGACTTTTGCAAATCCAAATCAGGGCATTTTCGCTTTCGGCCCGCATTTCGTAAATTACACGAAATACTTCAGTTAGTATTGGTTGACGGCAACGTGCAATAATGGCGCATGGTTGAAGTTTAATACCTTCCCAGGAAACCGGATTATACTCAATAAGTTTGCAAACATCGGAAACCAATTGTGAAAAATTATCGGGATTGGATAGGTCGCCATAAGCCGGGAGCAGAGGGAAAAACCTTTCGAGTATATGGGGAGGATGCGGGGCGGAGACCCCATCGAGCTGGTTTAGCATCAGCCGGAGAAGATTCGATCCTGAACGCTGTGTACCAATCATTTGAACCGGAGTAAACTGCATAGTTTTAATTGTTAAAAAATAAGTAGTCCGATTATTCCGGCACCGGGAATCAGAATAGCCGGATCCATTTTATATCGGATTGCGAGTATCAGGAATATACAAATCAACAATAAGGCTTGCACGGTGAAGCCGTTGCTAAGCATAATTTTATAGGCTGCAGCGGCAATCATACCTATGAGGGCCGGCCTCAAACCTTTAAATATTGCTGTAATCGCAACAGAATTCCTGATTCTGTCGAAAAAATGGGAACAAGTTATCATCACCAATCCAGGTGGCAGGAATATTGCGACTGTTGCATTTAAAGCACCCCAAAAACCGGCAAGCTTAAAACCTATGAACGTGGCACTTATGAAAATGGGCCCCGGCGTAATCTGTCCCATGGCAATTGCATCGGTAAATTCCTTGGCAGTCAGCCATTTCAACGAATCTACAATTATTTGCTGCATGGCCGGAATTATCACGTATCCGCCACCAAAAAGGCTGAGGCTCATGCTTGAAAAGGAAAGCAAAATTTGCCTATGAAGGTTAGCTAAATCTGCCAATCCGGAAGGCAATAAAACTGGAAGCAGAATGACAATTAAAAAACAAGCTGCAATTATTAGTGGAATCAAAAAGCCAATCTTAGGCATTCTGATATTGCTTTTATCTACACTGTTAGAGCTAAATTCCGCAATTAATTTTTCATGATAAATCAGGTAACCAATTAATCCACTTAGGAACATTACTGTTAATGTTGTGATATATGCTTTTGAAAGGGCAATAACAATTGCAGAAGTCACAGCGATTAAAATTTGAGGCATATCCGTTAAGTTTTTTTTTGCCAATGCAAATGCAACGCTGATGATTATGGCAGCCACTGCGGGCAAAACCCCTGCAAAAAAACGGGTAAACGAAGGGATATTCCCATATTTCAAATACAAAAATGATAATGCCAACATCAACAAAAATGAAGGTAATACTATTCCAGCCATGCTAACCAATGCCCCACGAATCCCTTTAAGCTTGTAGCCTACGAAAGTTACAACATTAAAAGCCATTGGTCCCGGCAATACCGAAGCCAGCGAAATGCCTTCCAACAGGATTTCATTTTCAAGTTTTTTGTCCCCATCAACAATCTGTTTTTGTATAACCGAAATCAAGGCCATAAACCCGCCCCAGGAGGTTGCCCCTATTTTGAGAAAGGTAAAAAACAGGTATTTTAAAGAAGTTGAACTTGTTTTCTCCACTTACAGGTAAATTTTCAAAATATAATTTTCCAACAAATGCCTTATGCAAAACTAATCCCTTACGAAATAATTATTCCAGAATGAAACCGGTACATATTCGGCACGGTATGGGACAAAATACGCATTGAGTTCCCATAAAATCATGCCTTTTTGATCGGTTACCATCACTGTTCCTGTTTTTGAGCTGGTTTGCAACAGATTGCCATTTGGCAGCAGGTAAGAACTTCCCATCCTTGATGTGTATTTTGAAGGTGGCAGGGTAGCCTTTATAACGGTTTTGGCTGTCATATTTTTGGTATCCAATCGGAACGAAACCGCGCCAGAAACCTTTTTCCACAATGAATTGTCGAATACCATCAAGTCGCCATCGGAATTTATGTTTACCGAATGTTGGAACGAGAAAAAGCTGGTTGTGTCCATTTTAAAATCACCATCCTTTCCGAGTTTCCAGATAATTTTTCCGGTTTTGGCATCCACTTTCCATATTTGGTCTTCAATGGCAACCGAAACTAAGTAATTGCCATCCGCATCGAAATTGAGTGAATTAACATGAAACCTGTCGTAATCAAAGCGTTTGATATACGGATCTTTGGCAATATCCCAAACATCCCAAATAGACCATGTCCAAAGTTCTTTGCCAGTAGTGTCCATGACCAAAATACCATCACCGCCGAGTGTGTCCATTCCCGAACCGCCATAAGGGGTCATATCAACAATTTTTTGGTTGCGGATCAAAGTAACGATATTCCCGTTTTTATCCATCCTTACATCGTGGTGGATGATTTTGTATTTGCCCCCAGCAGCTTTATCCATATCCAAGCGCCAGAGCATTTTACCGGTTGCATCAATCTCTGCTATACCGGTTCCGCCAGCAAAACCCATTTCGCCCCGACGGATTGGTTTTGCTATTTCCCTTAAAATTTCAGCTTGTGCTTTTGGTGTATCATCAATAACATCTTTCATGGGCGGCCTCAACATTGCCAAAATGGTGCCTTTGGGGGTAAAAGTGGCGGCCCTCACCCCAATATCATCAACTTGCCAATACCATCTCACAGCGCCTTTTCCATCAACCATGGCAATGTAACCAGGTAGCCGGGCATTACACAACAAAACTAGGCCGTTGTCGAGCGAAGTCCCGTCGTGCGGCAGTTGGTTGTTGACCCAGTTATGCTCCAACCACGACGATTGTTTACGTGTTTTGAACGATAAAACTTTTGACGATACATTTACAACTCTTTTGATCACTACCTGATATTTGTAGGTAGTATTTGTTTCGAGCAGTAAAAGATGGACAGTATGGTTCAATCCTTTGGGGGTTGAAATGCTGCGGAACTTTTCCGGTGATCCATCTTTCCAGAATTTCACTTCTATCGGTGCTTCTTTATCGAGCGTTACTACAATGTCCTCCTGAAAAGCATAGTTGTTCGGTGATAGCAGCTCAATGCTTTTAATGGTGATGGAATGCGCATAAAACCAGTACATTCCAAATCCCAACAGAATAACGCATAAGGAAATTCCGGCTATCCAAATCAGGGAAGTTTTTTTTATCATAGAAGTAATTGTTCAAACATGGTTAGGTAAAAGAGACCGTTTGCATTGAAAAACTGCCGGTAAAAATACAATTTCTACCGGCAGTACTGTAAAAACAACTCTTTGTTTATTTGAGTTTTAGGTAAGATTCCCGAAAAATTATTATGGAAGCCTGTTTATGTTTTCAGCTGCCATGAAAGAATTCTGTTGGGCATCAACCAAAGGATAAGGGAACAATTGCATCGAAGGCTTTACCGATGCTGCCAAACCGCGCGAAACCAGGTAATCGTTGCAGGTAGTTTCGTATTTACCAAAGCGGATAAGGTCGGGACGGCGTTTGTACTCAAATACCAATTCGAAGCCACGTTCATCAAGGATTTTTTGTGCCATTGCTTCCTTCGAAGCTGGTATTGGAAATCCTGCATCGCCATAAACCGGTGCTCCGGCACGTGCGCGGATCTCGTTCAGGAAAGGCAAGGCTGCAGATGGGCCAGATAGTTCGTTCTCGATTTCGGCTTTGCAGAGAATAATGTCCTCTAAACGGAGTACCGGGATTGTACGGCCATCGTAATATGAATTGTCGGCCATTTCGTACGAATATTTCTTGGTCGAAACATTACGGAGCAATAGGTTATCGGGGCTGGAAGGAACTGTTTGGCCTGGGTCTGGCATTTCGTAAATACGGCCTGCAACATCTGCGCTTTCGTAATCATAATAGAAAAACTGCTTTCTTGGATCGAGGTCACTGTATTTCCTCCAAAACTCAAGCGATACCGCATAGTACTGCCACCTGCCGGGAACTTCTTTGCTGTCGCTTGGGCCAAAGTGGTTTGCAATTTCGCCACCGTTAAAACCAGGCTCATGCAAAATACAGAATATCATTCCTTTATCAAATTTATTGCTTTCGGACCATACATTTTTGAAATCGGCATTCAATTGGTAAACACCGGCAGATCTTTGTGCCAAAACCATGTCGATATAGGTTTTTGCTGTGGCATAATCGTGCGACCTCAAGTAAACCTGTCCTAACAAAGCAGTAGCAGCCCCTTTGGTTGCCCTCGACAAACCGTCGGCTACGCTCCAGCTTTCGGGCAGGTTGGCCATGCCATATTTCAGGTCTTCGATAATCACTTTATCAACTTCCGTTACTGGCGAAAGCACCATGTCCTTTGTTTCGGCGGGAGCAATAACGGAGGTAATCAATGGAACCGGACCCCAAGCATCTGTCAGGTCGCGGTAAGCCAGTGCCCTCAGAAAACGTGCCTGTCCAATTATCTGCGCTTTCTTGGTATCGTCCATCGGAACCGCATCAATTTTTGAAAGCAACATGTTGGCATTGCTGATTACCTCGTACATATATTGCCAGTTGTACCTGATATAGCGGCTGTTGGCATCGTAGGTAAAATTACTGTGTTTTGTTGGGTCACCGGCGGCAGTCGAAAATCCCATATCGGTGGTATAATCGGTAGTCATAACCAGATAGCCGTTGTAGTACATCCAGCCATCGCCGGCAAAAGGTGCAATGTCGGCATAAATCCCCGTTAGGGCAGCATTAATGTCGCTTTCGGTGGAATATGCGTTTGCTGTAGTTAGGTCGCTATACAATTGGGGTTCTAATTTTGCACACCCAACTGCTAAGGCCAGTACTATGATTAATGATATATATCTCATGTTTTTGTTTTTTAAAGTTAACAATTAGTTGCCTGCTTAGAAATTGAGGTTCAATCCAAATGTGAAGGATTTCATGCTTGGATAGGAATTGAAATCGAGACCGGCTCCTGCATTGGCTGTTGTTCCTACACCTCCCGATTCGTAAGCTTTGGTATCAACTTCAGGATCCCAACCGGAATATTTGGTAATAACTATGAGGTTTTCGGCCATAAAGTAAACCCTGAGCGACTGCATGTATTTGGATTTTGAAGGAAGCGTATATCCAAAAGTAAGGGTTTTCATGCGTAAAAACGAAGCTTTTTCGATGAAATGCGAATTGGTATAGCCACCATATTTAGAGTAGTAGAACCCGTTGCGCGGGATATCGGTTCCTGTGTTTGTGGTAGTCCAACGGTTGAGGGCTTCTTCCGTACGGTTCCATTCCAGGTTCATGCGGTTCATGTTCAGCATATCCTGACCGAGAGCTGCATACCAGAAATTTGTCAGGTCGAAGTTTTTGAATGAGAAAGTATTGGTGAGACCAAAAACAGCCTTAGGATATGCATGTCCGATAATTGTGCGGTCGGCAGAAGTGATTTTGCCATCAGGAACGCCATCAGCACCTGAAATATCAGCAAATTTTGGATCGCCAGGTTTCGAGCTAGGCTGTGGGGCGTAGGTTTCGCCAGCCTGCAATACGCCTAAGTATTGGTATCCAAACAATGAGCCTAACGATTCGCCTTCGCGGATAACTGCGAATGACTCTTCAGATACATTTCCCATAGGTTTTGAAGTGCCGAGATAAATATCTTTGCCGCCAATATCAAGAACTTTGTTGCGGTTCATGGAATAGCTCAATTTGGTATCCCATTTGAATTCCTGGATAAAGTTCCTTGAAGTAAGTTCTATTTCAAAACCTTTGTTTTCCATATCGCCTACATTGCTTATGCCTGAAGTAAAACCAGAGTAAATTGGCAAGGATTTAGAAAGCAATAAATCTGAGGTTTTTTTGTAATACAAATCAAAGGTAGCGAGCAGTCGCGAATTGAAAAACCCCATGTCGAAACCCGTGTTAAATTGCGATGTCGATTCCCATTTGAGCAGTGGATTTTCAGGTGTTGACTGGTTCAGGTGTGTGCCACCGGTATTGGTTGAGCCGTCGAAAGTTAAATGGGTAGCCGATACAAGGGCTAACGATGCATAATTTCCAACCTGATCGTTGCCGAGGGATCCATAACCAACCCTCCATTTCAGATTCGAAAACACTTTTAGGTTTTTAATAAAATCTTCCTGATCCATACGCCATGCCAACGATCCTGATGGGAACAAACCCTGCTGGTTTTCGGCTCCAAATCTCGAAGATTCATCTGAACGCAGTGTAAAAGTAACCAGGTATTTATCGTTATATGAATAATTTAACCTGCCGAAATAGGATCTGAGCATACTTTCCGATTTTCCTGACGACCGGGTGGTAAGCGTTGAAGCTGCTCCTATGTTGTTGTACAAATATGCATCGGTCGAAAAACCCTTTACCCCAATACTGGTTGAGGATCCAACAGTTTTTTCGTAAGCGGCCCCGCCCATAACGCTGAATGAATGCACATCGTTCAGTAATTTTGAATAGGTTACCACAGCATCAAAAAGTTGACGGGCGTACTTGGAGTCGGAAGTGCTGGCAACTCCGTTATCAATACCTCCCTGATACGTTGACTTTGGCAGATATGTTCCAACAAAACCATTCCTAACTTCGGCTCCACCGTTGAAGCGTGCCGTTAAGCCTTTGATAGGTTCAAATTCGAGGTAAACGTTTCCGTTATATTTATCGCTAACCTGGTCGTTGGTACGTGAAACTAAATTTGCCAATGGGTTATCGCCTTTGCCTCCTGGAGGACGACCGAAAGTGCCATCTTCATTATAAGGCTTTACTGTTGGGTCGTAAGTTAAAATACCTAAGAGAACATTGGATTGAAGGATGTTCCCATCGTATATCTGGTAGTTTGAGTTGCCTCTTTGACCAAACATGGTAACACCGGCTTTAACATAATCGTTGATTTTCTGATCCACATTAATACGTGCCGACACACGGGTATAACTGGTGTTTTTCAGTATTCCGTCCTGGTTAAAATAGCCAACACTTCCCAACATCCTGGTTTTATCGTTTCCACCCGAAAATTGAAGGTTGTAATCCTGGATTTTTCCGGTCCTGGTTGTTTCGGCAATCCAATCGGTATTTACATCCGACAACAACTGTGTTTGGCTATAAACCCCATATTCCTGGTCTTGTTGCCCGTCAATTTCACGGTACAGGCTGTTGGCCAGGGTCATATAATCTTTTCCGTTCAGCATATTGAACGGGTTTTTAATAGTTTGCATGGTGGTTGTTCCAGAGAAGGAAATATGGCTGTCGCCTTGTTTTCCCCGTTTGGTGGTGATAAGGATGACCCCATTCGCGCCTCGGGCACCATAAATGGCCGAAGCGGAAGCGTCTTTCAGGATCTGCATGGATTCGATGTCATTCGGGTTGATGTCGGAACCGGTTGTGGTTGGAAAACCATCAACAACATACAAAGGCTCGTTGGAACTGCTGATCGAGTTGAGTCCACGAATCCTCACGGTTGCGCCCTGGCCTGGGGCATTTGAACTTTGCGACACAACAACACCGGCGGTTTTGCCTTGCAGGGCTTGAGCAGCATTGGTTACCGTGCCGCCTAAGTTGAGCTGTTTGCTGTTAACGGATGCTATTGCCCCGGTAAGGTCTTTCTTTTTGGAAGTACCGTACCCAACCACAATTACCTCATCGAGAAGTTCGGCGGCTTGTACAAGGGAAACATTGATAACAGATTGGCTTCCAACGGCAATTTCCTGCATGTTATAGCCAACAAATGAGAATTGAAGGGCCTGGTTGTCTGATACTTTTACCGAAAATTTTCCGGAAATATCAGTCAGTGTCCCAATAGTGGTACCTTTCACCACTATACTTACACCAGGCAGTGTGGAGCCGTCTTTGGCATCGGTAACCGTCCCGGTGATGGTCTTCTGGGCCAATACAAATTGCCATGAGCAAAGTATCAACGCCATAAAAAGAGTAATTTTTTTCATAAGCACTTGGGTTTAGTGATTGGTTTGGATGTTTGGCATCGCGAAAACAAAATGGGTTTCCGAAATGCGCTGTAAATATATAAAATATTTTAGTAAGTACGACATCATTATAATATTTTTATACATCTAATCGGATTTTAACTATTATTTTTGTTGAAAGCCTGATTTATCAAGCCTTTCATAACTATAAACCACGATATGAATGGAGGGAAAGTTTTATTTAAATTGCAAGAAACTGTTGCGATTGCAACATAATATGCTAAGAAACGGTAGTTGAGCAGAATGTATATGCAACTAAACGAGCAAAAAAAACTCGATAGCCTGTTACCAACTACCGGGTTATAAAAATGGTTGAGTTATTTGTTAAACGTGGGATGGAAGGGTTTTTATAGCAACATTTAGCTAACAATTAAGACGAATGGTAGGCATGTGAATGCTGACAAAGGCTAAACATACAAGAAGTTGACGATTTCGGACTCGTAAGCTGTTTGCCAAAATTGAACTTGAAAAACTGCACAAAGTTTCGTTTAGCTTAACCTCAACTTTATTGTAGGTTCTATTAATGCTAAAGACTTTTTTGTCTGCCAATGATTGGCGGTCGTTTTGCTGTTAAACTCATTTAATATTCTGCCATAAAGTGAGGTGTTTAAAAAATTTCTATTAACAACTTACTTCTTGTTTCAATATTATTGGCGTTCGTGAATGCTTCAATTTTCTTTTGGGTCGGCTTTGCAAGCTCTTTCACAAAGCTTTGGTTGGAGCGTTCGTTTATGCTGCTATAGTAATATCCTTGCACAAATAGGAGTGGTTAAGTCTGTATCTTCATAAAGTATCCAAACTCTTCATCAACTAGTACTCGTCTGTCTAATCCTAAATTCATTTCTTCACAAGCTGTTTCTGCTATTAGAGAGCAAGAGAAACAAGCAGATAGATTTAAATCAAAAACTCCTTGTCCTTCAGATTCCCAGCATAATGGATCAGATGAACAGTTAATTGATCGTTCTAATCCTTTTTTTATTATCTCAAATATTTTGTCAGGTTCCCCTTGAGAAACTAATCCACCCATACTGCCTTCCGAACCTTCTGCTGTGTAAATGAGTAAACCTGACATTTGCTTTTCAGGGTTTGTAGAAATGTAAAGCCTTTCTTTTAAACTAGCTGTTGGGTAGCCGCAAGAGAACTCTAGTTCTCTCATCATCATATGTGAGAATGAATGAATTAAAAAGTGTTTGTATTTATTGTTGTAAATTTTCATTTTGGAACTTAGTCCTTGACTATTAGGATTCGGAACTTCCTTTAAATATTTTTCAAATCGATTGGCTAAAACAACAACATTTTCTGAAATCCATTTATTAATATGTTCATTAGAAAATTCAAAGAAAAGACCTTCTCCTAAAGACTCATTTGCAGGCAGGGTAAATAATTCTTTAGAATCAATTGAAAATATATTTTGACCATTAGAAGATTCTTTCACTTCGCCATTTACAACTATTCTTTCTTTAGGTTTAACTCTTGTGAAGTCCAATTGAACATTTGTTACTTTTAATTCTTCAACCTGCTGAATCTTTTTAAAAACATTAATTAGTTCGTTAGGTAGCTGAATGTCCTTAAATCGCAAACCTTTATTTATTTCAATATTTGGCAATGTTGAATGAGTTGAAAAACATCGGTATTCTTGCCACCTATATTCTTCATGCTTGTCACTAATTTCAATAGCATTTGCATTGTTTAAAAATTCTGATTCTAATTGGATTTTAAAGACACCTTCATTTTCAGGATTAATATCGTTGTCAATTAAAAAGTCATTGAAATCAAATTTTGAACTCCAGTATTCTTCCCGAGTTATTGCTGTTCGGTCAAAATATTTACTATATTTTTTCTCAAGAATGTTTAATGCCTCAATCAGTTCTTTCGGTTTATTCTCTGCTAAGTGCATTGGAATAAATAGACTTGAAAATCCATTTGCATAGTAGACGTTATTGGCTGTTACCAATGCAATTCTCATTTTTTCGCGACCATTTTTATTATCGTTTCTAATGAAACAATTTTCAAATGGAGTAATCGAAGGATTATCAATATCTAATTCCCAAGGCTTTTGACCAATGCAATATGGTTCTAAACTATTGATACCCTCAAGATTAATTTTGGGTTTGTCTTTATCTGAGCCAGACCCTAAACCACAGCTATTGCATTCAATGTAGATACTTCCATATCCTTCAGATTTTGTTTTACTTTCTGTCCATTTTAGTTTTGGGTTACTACAACAAGGCCCAACCATTTCATTTGACATAAGATTTTCCCCTTTGTCTTCATCAGGTCTAATTCTATGATACTTTTCCGTTTTCCACCTCAAATAATTTGCCCAAGGAATATCTGAAAGGTGACCATTCGGACAAATTAAAATAAGGTTAGTCTGTTCAAGAGTTTTATATTCTCTAATCTTGATAGAATTGCCGTCTTCGTTTTTGGCAAGTATTTCTCTGTTTAAATACTTTGTTGCATCTCTTGGAGGTGCAAAATAGCTTAACTTTAAAGTGTCAGGGAATCTGTTACACTCTGCTTTCCAAAGACTTTGCCAATCATTGATTTTCTTAAGCTCACCTTTGTCATTTTTAAACCATTTAGGAAAATGAGTGCCTTGTACTTGGTAACTTGAATAAACAGACTTGTATTCCTCCCCAGCATTATGTAAAGCAACAGCAATAGGGTGAGATGGCAATGTTTGGTTATTAACTTTCTTTGTCCATTTGGGAGTATTGAAATTCTCGTCTAAAGCCATATGAGGTATTCCTACTAGACAGACTAAGTTATCGAGGTTCTTTTCAGATTTGATGAAGCTAATAAACCTTTGGTCTTTGATAAAATCCAAACCACGATTTGAAATTTCTTTTTCACTTAATTCAAATACTTTTCTGTCGTCTGTATTGTTTGATCTTATTAATTCAATTCTGGAATTTACCCATTTGATAAATTTCCATTTATTGATGTCTGAAATTAATACATAAGAGCCGAGTTTAGTTGCAATTATTGAACCTACGCCTGATGTTGAGGAAAGTAATTTGTATTTGCCTACTCCTTGATTATACTGATTTTGTTTTAAAACCTTCATTTTAAATCGAATTTATTTTGATAGCAGCTTCTGGTTCTATAACTCTTAAAGACATTGGGACTTGCCATTTTTCGCTATGAATGTTGCCTTCATATTCCTCTATATCAACATATAGTTGTTCTTGTTTTCTTGTCTGATTTAGCCCATTTTTCTTATTGTTAAATACTAAGTCAGTATTGTTATCGAGTTCATGGCTAAGTTTCTTCCAATCATTAAACGCACTTTGAATCCAACTTTTTATTTGTTCAACATTATCAGATTTCAATAAATTTAAAATTGCACCAGAAAATTGATGTGCCATTTTTTCTTTTCGTTTTTCAAAGTAATCTGTTAGCTCACTAATTATAGATTTGATATCAATCTCAGAAATCGCTGCAATTTCATTAGCGGAAAGCCTTTCTGTAAATCTTGTCTTGTGCCTTATCATTGTAGCTAAGTACAAACCCATATACCTTTCCACAGCTTTTTGTGTAAATGGAGTTATAGAAATTGGTTCAACGTAGCTATACATTTTTTCGTGGAACTCAATGAATTTTTCATAGTGAGAAATATCTCTTGCCCTGAATGGATGATGAACGGTCAATACAATTCCATAATCATTTCTTGCTACACGGCTACTTGCCTGAATATATTCAGCAGTATTCCTTGGCATAGAGTTAATAATAATAGTATTGAATCTTGAAACATCAATACCAACAGAAATCATATTGGTTGCAACAACGAATTCTGGAGGAACTTTACCTCTAATCAATTCATTATTTTCATTGCTTGCGAAACGTTTTTTAGCATTCCATTTAGTTTCAACACTTTTTAATTCATTTTTAACTTCTTCACCTGAAAGTCTTCCAGTTAATTCAGACTCTTGTATTGGGCCATAAGTGTAAATAGAATGCATTAATTTTTGAGGCCTTACAACTCTTGCAAACACTCTTCTTAATTCCTTCAAAATATATGTTTGAACTTGAGATTGAGTTTTCCCAACTTCTTTAAGACTGTTGAAATAGGAAATTGTGGTGTGATAATAATCCATTGCCTTTTCGAAATCTTGGTATGAATCATATTCAATCGGATGCTTTTCTCCCAACTCCTTCAATTCAAAAATGGCTCTATGAGTCATTATGATTGCAGCCAATCTCATTTGCATCCAAATCTGTGTTCTTCCTGTAGGTAAAACACCAATGTATTTTCTTTTAGAAAGATATTCTGGTGTTTTGTCAGCAATACTTTTAAACGTTCTTCGATAAAATGCAAAGAATGAATCATCGCACTCAACCCCTGGCTTTGGGAATAGATTTACTTTTCTATCAAAAAGTGCTGCAATTTGCAATTGCGTATTTCTTGTCGTAGCTGTTGATGAAATAATTTTAGGTCTTGTTCCATCTTCTCTTGTACACAATTGATCTACAGCTGATTCAAATAATGCTACTGCTGACCCAAGAGGTCCCAAGAGTAAGTGTAGTTCATCTTGTATAATTAAATCAGGAGGTAAGTATCCATCCTTTGGTTTTCCATTCTCCCAATTACCTATTCCAAATATCCTTCTAGAATCACTATTTCTTCCATTATTTTGACCATTAACTTTATGAGCCAACTGAGCAAACTTGTCAACAGTTCCAAAAAGCAAGGCTGGAGGATGTTGGTATATAGTTTCATCAGACAAACAAACAGGAATAGGGCCTTGATCTTGTCTTTTTCGAGAAATGCGACCAAGACCGAAAGAGAACGAACACTTTTGATTTTTACATTTTAAATGTACTTTATTTTGATTGTACACAGAAGATGATGTTTCAGTATCTTCTTTTGTTTCACCTTTTATCTCCGAATTACACCAAGGGCAGTTGCTGAATGGTATTCTGTTTTCTTTTGTCAGGTTGAGTTTATGTTCAAATTCATAAATCAAATCAATATTTGAATTCGGAATTGAATTTTTACCAACCCATAAACCAATATTTATTGGTTCATCACCTAATTTGTAATTCCCCCATCTTCTTATCAGCTCCAAAGCCATTATAACTAAACTTGCCCTTTGAAACTGTTGCATTGTTAGTAATCGAAGTGTATATCTCATTATGGCAGCAGTACCACCACCTTTTTCCTTGAACTCCTTTCTTCGATTGATTATAGTGAGAGCAATTAAACCGAGATAAGCTTCTGTTTTTCCGCCTCCAGTTGGAAACCATACTAAGTCAACCCAATTGTTTCTTTTATCCCAATCACCATCGAGTTTAAATATTCCATCTAAGTTTAAAAGAATAAAAGCAAGCTGAAATGCTCTCCATCCAGCAGACTCTGTTTTTGAAAATAGTTTATCGTCTGCAATTATTTTGTAAAAATCAAAATCAAAAAGTTTAAATGATTCATCATTCATGAATGAATGTACTCCATCTTGCTTCACTTTTACAGAATGCCATAACTGCATAAACATTGCCGCATTCATTAAACGAAAAGTATCTAGTTTTTCTTTATTGCTTTTACCTATAAGAAAATCAGCAATATTCTTTTTCATTCTTAAATAATCAGCTTCGCACTTATCTAACTCTTGCTTTGCAATGCCTGAATAATTATCCTGATATTTTTCATCTTTCCTTTTAAGTTCAATCCAGCTTCGGTAGGAATCGACAAATTCGGTCAGTCCTATTACAATATCATCATTCAATGCATTTGAAAAAATAGATAGCCATTTGAATTCTTGAGATTTTGAATTTTCTAAAAACAAAGGAGAAACAAAACCTTCCATCTCATCATTTATCGCATTTCTGCTTTTATCTCTGGGGATTGGATCAATATCTGGAGTCTCACAAAAAGGCAAATATTCAGTTTCCACCATAAGTGGATCTCCAGGCTTGTTCCATTTGACAGAACAGCCGTGACCAATTGCATAATCTTTGAATTGGTTATAAATAAATGACGTTGTTGTGTCTTCAGAATAAGTATTATCTCTTTCATCTGAGTATTTGTGACTGCTGTAAGGAACTAAGTCTTCACATTCAATGGAAAGTTTTACACCAAAAAATGATTTTTGATTAACTAATTCATTAAAAGTTGAATAGTATCTGTTGTCGTTTTGCTTTGCTTCATCAAATCCAATACTTGTATTTATCAATTGAATTTTTAGAAACACTTGGTCGCCACTTTTTCTTGAATCTCTACTTAACTGAATATTAACAGATAGAGAAGCATAATCTTCTTTTTTATCATCTAAATCAAACCGGAAGATATCCTTTAATCCATCAGTTATTTTTCCATCTTCTTGAATTGAAGAAATATTAACATTGTCATATGGCTTATTGTATAAATAAGATATTTTTCTTACTGACTCTGGAAAATAAATGTTCTCTAGTTTAATAATTCTTTCAATAGATTTGGATTGCCATAAACCATATCCACCTGAATAAATATCTAATAAATTCCTGAAATGGTCCGTGATGTTTTCTACAAGTTCTATTTTTTGAGTTACTTCATAAAGTTTCCTTCGAACATCATCATTTGTAATCGTGTTCTTTAATTCGTAGTAGATTGACGACTTCAAATTACTCAAATAACATGAGGCTTTGGTTAGTTGTGGAATTATTGAAACCCCATTTGCTAAATCAAAAAGCATTTCAGCAATTTGCTTCTGAATTTCTCTAATCCTTGTTTTTACATGTGTTATTTCTTCAGAAGATAATTTTGATAATACGAGAAAATGATTTTCATTGATGTCCTTTATTCTAAAATAATAAAGTTCATATTTAGTAATGATTTTCTGAATTTCTTCGTAATTAACTTCACATAGAAGACCATATTTATTGTTGAATTTACCTTCTTTGTCTTGATTTAGTTTTTGATAATATCGAAAAAAAACCTTGAATTTTATTGTTTTACTACTTAAAAAACGCTCATCTAAGCAACAAGTTAAGCCCATTGTTCTGGGAAACATTTGATTTAATTCGACACCTTCAGCGGCTTCTATATCTTCGGAACTACTATTTTGAAAGTCTTGATCCTCAGCTTCATCTTTTTTATCTGTTTGTTCATTATTATCTAAGGCAATTCCTTCTTTACAAGTACCACTTTTGTCTTCAGGAAACAAAATTCCTGTACTGTATATTGCAGCTGGTACAATATCCAAAATTTCAGATGAATAGTTTATTGGCTCTTCTCCAATAAGAGTCTTATTAACTAGAGCTTCATTTTCCAAATCTACATATCGATAGCCGTTTATTCCAGGTCCCAATGTCTGTTCTCGAATAAAACGTTCTAATGAATTTCTTTTATTTATAATCTTATTCATTGCTTAGTTTTTCAATGGTTTCAAGTTCTACTAGTTTTAGCTCTGGTTGAATTAGTTCTGTTAGAGTAACCAAATTATCTGCTAAATAATTTTCATCAATCCCGAGTTCATCTAGTGGATGGTTTGCCTTGTAAAATGCTAGCCTAATATTTATTATCTCTCTTGCATTTTTTCCATTATCAAAACAACCGTCATTGAATAAATCTTTTAATAATTGATTCATTTGCCGAGTGCTTTGTCGACTTGATTGTTTAGATGCATTCCGAATTCTTTGAATGATAACAAAGTAAACTTTTGGAATTTTTAGATATTCACATAATTCAATAAACACTCTTTTACTTAACGGTGCGATTGATTCACTTTGGGGATTAATCCAACTATTTTTGAAATGAAATTGTGAAACAATTTTTAAACCTTTGCTTTCAAAATACTTTTTCAATACTAAGTAAAGCACATCTTCTCCTAATTCCTCAGCAAGATTTTTCAAAAGTACTTTCCAAAGTCTTCCTGCGGTCTCATCCCCTAAATTGAATTGTTTTCGAATGACATCTAATTCTTCCTCTTGTTGTTTCCTATCAACTATTTTCTCATAGATATTTATGTTCTCTTGAATTTCATCTAGATTCTGTACATATACTTTGCTGTCACCGATTTCAAGGGACATTAAGAAATCTATCTTTACAACTTTTCGTGATATATTATTATCGTCTGAAATAATGAACAAATCAGAACCATAAGCAGTTCTTACTTTATGTCCTTTTACTTTAATTTTATACGACCCTCTTTGTTCTGAATTTGAATAATCGTTCTCTAAATTCCAATCAATATTTAATTTTTGTTCAGGCTTTAGTGTTTGTATGGTATTCTTGAGTTTATTCCATTCAAAATAGTTCTCTCTAATGGGATGAGTTAGGCATTTATGATATTCCTTACAAAGATAGTATTTTGACCAATTATAGTGCTGACCAAATAGGAAATTTGGCAATACTGCATTAATAGTCGTCTTAGAATCGAATTCAATCTCAAGTAAATTAGGGTAATAATAATTTGGGTACTTACCTTGGTCACGATAGGAGAGGATAAGAAAAAAATTTGTATCGAAATTTAATAAATCTGACCAAGTTTTTAATTTTATTAATCTTGTTAAACCAAGGTGATGAGTGATTTTTGACAACAACTTTGCATTTCTAATTATTGCTTCATCTAAAATAATTGTTGGTGAATTTGATAAGCTTTCAATGATTTTCGTTTTAATATCAGAATTTATTATTAAGTCTAGAGTGTTAGAAAGAGCCTCTTTTAAAGTTCCTATATCGTCATCTCTTAATTCAAGAATTGCCATTTTAGTGCTTGAAGAAATTAATTCTGATGATTCTTTTTTTGAGAAAAGATTATCAATGATATAGCCCTTTATTTCATCAGTATAGCAAATGGAATAGATATTCATCAACTTTATAGACCTCAATTCATATAATTCTCTAATGCTTGTTTCTAAAACGAATGTGTCCCAGAAACTTGATGATTCGAATCCTATTAATTCTAATTTTATACTATTAGTTTTCCTTTTTAAAATAAAATTTAATTCTGACATTAGAATTATAAAGGAATTACCTTCCTTAATTTTAAATCTTTCCTGTACGTTTTGTATCTTATCTTTCGTTTTCTTAATAGAGTTAGTTCCATTTCCAAAAGTTATAATAAAATAATTTCTAAAATTAGTGTCATACTCTTCATTCCATTTGCTCAATTCTTCAAACGAATAATTTAGCATTATTCTTTTAGATTCACAGTCAAATAGTATTATATTGGTTGTGTTATCAATGAAATCCCATTTTTTGTCTAAATCGTTTAAGCTAAAATTGCTATTAATTATGTTATAACAAAATTTAAAATCAGAATTATCAATATCTACAACTAAAGGATTTAATGAATAACTTTCTAAAACTTGATTTTTAAAGCCTGCTTTGCAATTTATGAGTGTTTTATTTAAAAAAGTAGTATTTGCTTGTAGGCTCTTGTAAAAACTCAATAAACATCTCAATTCAGTTTTTTGTAAAACCCAATTTTTATATAGTCGATTTCCACCATTTTTTGCACTAGCTCCATCTGGACATCTGCCATCTAGTTTATTATATTTTTGTTGAAAATTGTTTATTAAATCTTCTAATTCAGTATTATTGTCTATTGTGTCAAGGCTATTTTCTTCTAATGATTTATGATAATAAAAACACTTTGCAATAATCATTTGAAAAATGATTATTTCGAGTTCAGAATCAAATTCATTTTCAAAATGGATATGTAAAGAATTTATAAAGTCC
>CAJAXK010000317.1 GCA_903946925.1 uncultured Bacteroidales bacterium
ATGATTTTCAAGGGCTTGTATGTGCCCAACGCTTTTGCGCCGGGTGGCAGTGTGCAAAGCACCCGCCTCTGGAAACCGGTGGGCGTGAACCTGGCGCAATACCTGGCCGAGGTGTACGACAGCCACGGTGCAAAAATCTGGTCAAGCTCGTTGCTCGACAACAAAGGCACACCGGTGGAAGGCTGGGACGGCTCTTTCAACGAAAAACCATGCCAGCAGGATGTATATGTGTGGAAGATTTCTGCCGTGTTCCGCGATGGATCGGTTTGGTACAACAAGGATGTGGGCGAGCATAAGGGGTTGACGGAAATGCAATGGGGGACGATTACCCTGATCAGATAATTCTTCCATATCAAAAATGAAGTCCATTTTAATAAAAATTCCGGAAAAGCTAACCGTATGGCTATCTTTTCCGGAATTGATTTTTTGCTTCCAAAAGGAAGGATATTTAAAAAAAAGCGGTATCGCCTACATTTTCTAAGTGCTCATTCCACCGCAAACGCTCAACACTTGGCCAGTTACATACGCCGAAAGGTCGGAAGCGAAGAAAACACATGCTTTTGCAACATCTTCGGGTTTTCCACCACGGCGCAGTGGGATTTGGGCGGCCCATTGTGTGCGTACTTCTTCAGATAATTTAGCTGTCATTTCGGTCTCGATATATCCGGGGGCAATCGCGTTACAGCGGATATTCCTTGAACCTAATTCCTGGGCTATAGATTTTGTGAAGCCAATCAAACCCGCTTTTGAAGCTGAGTAATTCGACTGTCCACCATTGCCATTTACACCAACAACAGAACTCATATTGATTATTGACCCTGAACGCTGTTTGAGCATATACTTTTGCACAGCTTTGGTAAGGTTGAATACCGATTTAAGGTTCACTTTAATAACAAGATCCCAATCAGCCTCAGTCATCCGCATGAGTAGGTTGTCGCGGGTAATACCTGCATTATTTACAAGTATATCAATCCGTCCAAATTCTTTGGCTATTTCGTCTGCAACCCGCTCGCTATCTTCAAACGAACTTGCATCCGAAGCATAACCATTCGCTTTAACACCAAGTGCAAGTATTTCAGCAATGGTAGCTTCCATTATTTCATCGCGGCGCATGTCGGTAAAAGCGATAGAGGCACCTTGTTCAGCAAAAGCCAACGCTATGGCTTTACCTATTCCACGCGATGCCCCAGTAATCAAGGCAACTTTTCCTTCGAGTAATTTCATGTTTTTTATTTGTTATTGGTTGATTGGTTGGTTGGTTGGTTTATTGGTTGGTTGATAGGTTTATTGGTTTATTGGTTGATTGGTTGATAGATTGATAGGTTGAAAGGTTGGTTTATTGGTTTATTGTTTGGTTGATTAGTATGTGCATCATTTTCTGCCACCCAATAACCAATAACTATTTTCCACTAACTATTTTCCAATAACCATTAACCATTTTCCATTTTTACCCTGAGCTTGTCGAAGGGAACCATTCCCCCACCTAAGCCCATTTAATTAAATTGAAATCCATGCGGTGGGGCAATAATGGGTTTTTCGGGGTAATCCTGAAAGCAAAATCGAAAACACCTGCCAATGCAGTTTCAATTTCTAATGTGAAATGTGCCTGGTTTCCAGCTACTTTCGAAAGTTGTAACTCATGTATAGACTGAGGGTTCAACAACTGATCGTGTACCTTTTGGCCTAATACCATTTCTACCATTAAATCATCCGGTGCAATATCACCTAGGTTGAGGATTAATTCGGTCTTAAAAATATCGCCAAGGTTGAGGGCTTGGTTTGTTGAGTTTGGATAAATTACATCAACTACCTCAATCCCATCCCAATTGCGTATCATTCTGAACTTCCATGAAGCTAAACTTCGCATAGCAGCATTATCATCGGCTTTAAGCAATGTGGAACGATCATATAGTTTATGATAAAACTTAGAATAATAATCGTCAAGTTGCCGTTTCATGGTAAAATGTGGGGCAATCCCTGAAATGGTATTTTTCACATATTTCACCCAAGTATGAGGGATTTCATCGGTATCGCGGTCGTAATAGGCAGGAATAATTTCATCCTCCAATATGTTGTAGATAGTTTCTGCATCCAATTCGTCCTGAAACTGTTGGTTTTCGAAAGTCCGTTCTTCTTTTAAGGCCCAACCGGCATTTTCGCGGTAGCCTTCTGCCCACCAACCATCAAGCACACTAAAATTCACAACGCCGTTCATAATAGCTTTCTCGCCACTGGTCCCGCTGGCTTCCAATGGTCGGGTAGGGGTGTTCAACCAAATATCAACACCCTGAACAAGCTTTCGGGCCATAGCCATATTGTAATTTTCAAGAAAAATAATCTTGCTTACAAACTGTGGCATGCGCGAAACCTCTACAATCCTTTTTATTAAATCAGCTCCGGCTTTATCGGCAGGGTGTGCTTTGCCAGCAAATACAAACTGCACAGGGCGTTTGGTGTTTCCCAAAATCTGGGCCAAACGTTCAATGTTCGAAAAAAGCAAATGGGCACGCTTATACGTTGCAAACCTACGGGCAAAACCAATGGTTAAGGCATTGCTATTCAGCGATTCAACAACTTGAATAATTTGTTTTGGGTTTTCGGAACTTACCCCCAATGAGTTGGTCAAACTCCTTTTTATGTAACTGATAAGTTCTCCCCTTAGTTCCTGCCTGATGTTCCAAACCCTTTCGTCAGAAACAAGATGGATTTTTTTCCAATATTCGGGGTTCGATTGGTCAGAAAGAAACTCTGCACCAAATTCCTGTTTGTACAGTTTTTTCCATTTGGCATTTGCCCAAGTAGGATAATGCACGCCGTTTGTTACATAACCAATATGGATTTCGTTTTCGTAAAAACCATTATACATGGACTTAAACATTTGCCTGCTTACTTTGCCATGGATACGGCTTACACCGTTCATTTCCTGCGAAAGTTTTGCTGCAAGCACGCTCATCGAGAATTTTTGGTCGTTTCTGTTCTCGAAATAACGGCCTAAATTCATAAATGTATTCCACGAAATATTGAGTCGCACGGCATAATGTGGAATATAGGTACGGAGCAAATCCTCCGTAAATGCATCGTGCCCGGCCGGAACAGGTGTATGTGTTGTGAACAAGGTTGATGCCCTCACCAATTCTATTGCCTGAAGGAAAGATAATTGATGGTTTTGTACAAAATTGCGCAACCGCTCAATACCAATAAAAGCCGCATGGCCTTCGTTGCAATGATAAAGGTCGGGTTGAATGCCCATAGCCTCAATCATCCTGATTCCACCAACCCCCAACAACAATTCCTGTTTAAAACGGTTTTCGAGGTCGCCACCATATAATTGATGGGTAACAAACCTATCAGCCTCTGAGTTTTCTTCTATGTCGGCATCAAGCAAAAACAATGGAACCCGGCCAACATCCAATTGCCAAACTTTTGCATGTAGGTTGCGGCCTGGAAGCGAGATACTTACCATAATCCATTCGCCATTGGCATCACGGACAGGTTTTAAAGGCAAGTGATTGAATCGTTGTGGGAAATATTGTGGGATTTGTTCCCCGTAAGGAGAAAGTGTTTGTTTGAAATATCCATATCGGTACAACAAGCCAATACCTATCATATCAACATTGGAATCTGATGCTTCTTTGAGATAATCGCCAGCAAGAACACCCAAGCCCCCTGAATAAATCTGTACGCTTTCGTGCAAACCGAATTCCATGCTAAAGTATGCAATAGAAGGTTTGGCTTTTTCCGAAGTTTTAGCCATGTATCCATCGAAATTTTCGATAGCAACTTTAAGCCGCGACATGAAATCGGTGTTTTTTTCAAGCGCTTGTAACTGGCTAAAGGTGAGCGATTCGAGCAGGGCAATAGGATTATGGTCCGAAAATTCCCAACCTTCGGGGTCTATCATACGGAAAAGCTCCGTGGTTTCGGTGTTCCAGCACCAATAAATGTTGCGGCTAAGGTTCAATAATCCTTGTAAGGCTTCAGGGAAAACGTGGTTGACCAATACTTTTCGCCACTCAGGGTGCGATGTTTTTTTGCCATTTACGCTAATCGTTGTTTCGGCTTGGCGTTTGTCGCGGAACAATTCAGAGCGTTTTGCAACTTTGGTTAAAGCTATGGAATATGCTGTTTTATAAAATGTAAGCAAATTGCTCCAAAGGGCTGTTTTTGCAATGGAAATTGCAGATTCCGACAATTCGGAACGCCTGCTTTCCGACATTTTTTCGAATAAAAGGATAACCGAAACAATTGCATTTACTACTGTTTCGTTGTTTTCATCATCGCGGTCAATAACTGTTATTCCGCTATCCTTGCTTGTACTTCGAACCCACAACCCGAAACCGGCCAAACTGGTAGTTACGGTTGGAACACCAAAAGCAAGGCTCTCGAGTGGTGTATAGCCCCAAGGCTCATAATAGGAAGGGAAAACGGATAAATCGAATCCGGGCAATAGGTCGTAGTAGCTAAGGTTGAAAATGCCATCGTTCCCATTCAAATAACTGGGCACAAAAATCACCTTAACTTGATCCTGAACCGAATTGAAAAGCCTGTTTTCTTTCAGCCTCCGCAAAATAGGGTCGTAATCGGGTTCGAACAATCCATGAGTCAAGTATTGTTGATCTTCGGTGTTCGTGAAAACCCCTGATTCTATTTTTTCGGCCAAGCCAGTAACCGGTCCAGAATGGTGGGCCGGAATAGTAATGAAAGCAACAACAGGATAAGTGAGTTTATCGTTGTGGTTTAAATTGGCGAGAGCATCTAAAAACAGGTCGATACCTTTGTTCCTGAATTCGTACCTGCCGCTGTTAAGGAGCAATAATGTGTCGGAAGGCAAGGATTGGCCTGTTATAGCCTGTGCAACAGCCAAAAGCTTTTCGCGCGAAGCCTGCCTTTTTATTGACAAGGTATCGTCATCGGTAAACAGGGAATCGTCGAAACCATTTGGTGTAATAATATCAGGCTCCCTTTCCAGAAACTGTTTACATTCATTGGCAGTAAGCTTGCTCACCGTCGAAAATGCATCGCTTTCAATAGCGGCAATTTGCTCAAGCGAATGTTTTGCCATTACGTGGAAACGATGTGCCATGGCTTCACCGTTGTACTCATCAAATTGACTGTAAAGTGGTAGGTTGTTACCAGCAATGCACCTTCCAACAACGGTTGCATGGGTTGTAAATACAGTCCCGATTTGTGGCACACGGTCGTTCAGGTATAAGATCCCGCCGCCTGTCATCCATTCATGGAATTGGGCAACAATTTTATCCTGGGCTGTAAGGCTATAATCATAAAAACTTTCGATTACCTTGCCTGCTGCATAACCAAAAAGTGCAGGTTCAACATAATCCCAAGTTCCGGTTATACTATCCAATTTGTATTTTTCCCAGAATTCGGCCAAAATTTTATCTTTCGACGAAAAATATTGGGTAAAATCTACCAATATTGCTACCGGACGGCTTTTAATATTCCAGCGGCCAACCTTTATTCGTAGGCCTTCGGCTTCGGCACGTTCGCGCCATGTGCGGAGTATGGATTTATCTTCGGTAAAATCGGGGTTTTCGCTGGTTTCTTTCCAAACATCGGGGCCAATAACTATGTAATTGTTACCGTATTCTTTTTGGATTCCGGGAGCCTTAGTGGCTACAACCGTGTAAATCCCCCCTACTTTGTTGCATACTTCCCAGCTTACCTCAAACAGATAATCGGGCTTTAGTATTTTTGTCTCACTCATATATCGGTTTCAAAATCAAGCAATTTAGCTTCAAAAGTTGCAGTATGTGTACACAAAATTAAACCTCTGACAGGTCTTTCAACGTAATCAGAGGTTTGCAAAAGTACGAAATTACAATTAATCGCTTTCAAGTTTTGATAACTTGAGGGCGATTGTGAACAACTTTACCCTTTTTTTATGGCTTTTTTAGTCTTTGTTTCTGGGGTTTCTTTAGCATCGGCAGCAGCTTTTACTTTGGTTTTAGTAGCTTTGGCCGTATTTGGTTTTGGGTCGGGAATAGAAACTGTTTCAACCTTAGTTTCAACTTTTGAAGGTATAGCGTTTGAATCAGAACCTGCTTTTTCGGCATATTCTTTTACCCTGATCATGAAATCGGAAAGTACGTTCATGTAATTAAGGAATGCTTCGTAAGGCGTTCCATAAGGTGTAAAATATTGGTGAACATCGCCATCGCTGAACCACTTGGTACACATATAATAGAAATGGTCGCTTGCCTGAAGGTAATTCCAATCGCGGTGAAGATCAGCATCAGTGCAGGTTGACATCGTTTTCGAGAGTTTGTATAATGTTGTAAAGGCTTCCTGTTGCAGGTCGTTGCCAAGCCATGCTGTAAGGTCGCGCTCTTCGTCGGCCCACGAAATTGCATGAGGGCAATCTATTCCGGCAACCGGTTGCAATTCGTCAGCAACCTCGCTTGGTGTGCGGAATGTCCATTTTTGTGATTTGATGAGTTGCTCGGGGAAAGCCCTTAGGAAACCAAATATTCCTGACTCGGCCTTTTGGTGCTCGCCAATGGTTTCGTAGTCCATAAAAATGTTAACGAGATCCTGTTTCGCATCAACGCTATCAAGCCAGCTTACATATTTTTCGGCGGTCAGCGGCCACTCGTTCCAACTTTGTTGCGAGAACCTGAATGCTATATCATCACTTAACTGATAATTACGCAACAGTATTTTCATCCTGGGGTGTGGTGAGCTGAAATATAAATAGTTAGGGCTTTTCCATCCCAACAATTGCTTTGCGCCTTCGGTAAGCATGGTTTTATACCCCATTTTGAAAACTTGTTCAGCAATCCCGTTCGAAAATACCAATTCGGTATTGCGGAAAGCTGTGGGCGTTACCCCAAAAAGTTCCTGAATAGTGGCTGCATGCTCATCCACCTGCCTTTTAAATTCTTCAGGATCGGTCAAGCCCACCAATGAATGGGAATATGTTTCGGCCAAAAACTCGACATTTCCTGTTTTCGCAAGGCGTCTAAAACTCTCGATTACTTCGGGTGTGTATTTTTTAAACTGCTCTATTGCCGTGCCGCTGATGCTAAAAGTTACTTTAAAAGCGGAACCGTACTCGCCAATAAGAGCAAGAAGTACTTCGTTGGCGGGAATATAGCAATCGTTGGCAATGCGCCTCACAATGCGCCTGTTTTGATAGTCGTCGTAGTAATAGTGGTCAGCACCAATATCGAAAAAACGATATGTCCGTAAGCGGAAAGGCTGGTGTACCTGGAAATAAAGACAAATTGACCTCATATATTTCAGTTTTAAAATCTGTGGTTATAACTTTTTTGGATTACAATTTTTTCACACCAATGATTCGTAAATATCGGCAATTTTTCGTGAAGCAGCTTCCCATTTGAGGTTATTTACTTCTTCGCTGCCATGGGTAATAACCATGCTGTTAAGCGATTTGTAATGCAGAAGGCCATAAATGGCATCGGCCATGGCATCAACATCCCAAAAATCAACTTTCATTACGTGATTAAGCACTTCGGCCACGCCTGATTGTTTGGATATTACAACCGGAACGTTTGAACGCATGGCTTCCAATGGCGAAATACCGAACGGCTCTGATACCGAAGGCATTACATACACATCGCTCATAGCAAACATCCGATCCACATTTTCACCTTTTAGAAAACCTGTAAAATGAAAATGTGAAGATATTTTCAGTTTGGCAACCCTACGGATCATTTTTTCCATCAAATCGCCGGTACCAGCCATCACAAACCGTACATTTTTGTCGCGTTCCAGTACTTTGCAGGCAGCTTCAATAAAATATTCAGGACCTTTTTGGAATGTAATCCTGCCAAGGAAAGTAACTATTTGTTCTTTTACCTTTTTTTCTACATCCATTAAATCGGAATGTTCAGGTGGCTCAACAGCATTGTGTACTGTAATAACTTTTTCGGGATCAATATGATAACGCTCAATTACAATATTCCTTGTCAGGTTGCTTACTGTAATTACCCTATCGGCCTCAGCCATTCCTTTGCGCTCAATTTCATACACATTTTCGTTGTAGTTTTCGCCTGAACGGTCGAATTCGGTAGCATGCATGTGTACGATCAGTGGTTTGCCCGATATTTTTTTTGCTGCAACACCAGCAGAATAAGTAAGCCAGTCGTGGGCATGTATTACATCAAATTCGCTGTTGGCTGCAATAGCGGCGCCTACCAGTGCATAACGGGCAACTTCTTCCATCAGGTCGTGGCCATATTTGCCCGAAAATTGGAACTTTTCGGAAAAAACCCTGCCCGATTCCTCTACTGTTGTTTTGGTGTTTTCACTCACCATCTGTTGAAAGTCTTCAGGGCCAACATAAGGAATAAGGTTTGACCCAATTTCCATGTAGGTAATTTGGTTCCAGTACTCGCGAAAAACGGGATCGTTCATCATCACGGTTACATCGCTTGCGTTTATGATCCTTACCGCTTCCTGGCTTTCGTCGCCATACGCTTTTGGAACAACAAATTGTATATCAACCCCATGTTTCAACAAGCCTTTGGTTAGCCCAAAACAAGCTGTGCCAAGGCCACCTGTAATATGGGGAGGAAACTCCCATCCAAACATCAATACTTTCATCGTAGTTTATATAGTTTTATTAGTAAGTTTTTTCGACTTTCCCTGATTTCATGGTTTCGAGCAAATTGCCAACACGCAATAATTCCGAAACACTCCATGCCTGCGAAATTGCACCTGATGGGCGATAAGGGATATCGCCATCGTAAAGTTCTGAAATTGTGCCTATACCGTGTTCGGTTATCACTTCTTCAAATCCTTTGTAAAGTTTTGTGATGTACGAAACCCCACTTTCTTCGTACAAACGCAGCCAGGCTTCGGCAAAATGGCCAAATAACCAAGGGAAAACCGATCCTTGATGATAGGCAAGATCCCTGGCGGTAGGCCCACCTGTATATTCAGGTTTATAAGCAGGGTTTTTTGGTGCTAAGGTACGCAGGCCGCGGGGTGTAAGCAATTCTGATTTAACCCTGTCGAGCACGCCTTGGCGTATGTCGTCATTAATTGGCGAATAGGGAAGGGATGCGGCAAAAATTTGATTAGGGCGAACGGATTTATCGGCAAAATCGCCATGTACATAATCGTAGAGGTAATTTTTTGCTTTATACCAGAAAGTATCGGTAAAAGCTTTAGGGATACGCTCGGCAATGGGTTTCCATGCATCTACAAAATCTTTTTCGCCGGCATTTTCAGCCAATTCGAGGGCAAAACAAATGGCGTTGTACCAAAGTGCGTTTACTTCAACTGCCAAGCCTATACGGGGTGTAACAGGTTTCCCATCTACAACCGCATCCATCCAGGTTACAGCCGAACCAGTAACACCGGCAAAGAGTAAACCATTATCTAAAACATGAATGTTATAGGATGTGCCTTCGCGGAAACTGTTCAAAATGAGTTTCAGGTATTCGCCATAATTTTCCCAAACATTTTTATCGCCACTGTACTTTATGTATTGCTGCAATGTCCAGAAAAGCCATAAAGGTGCGTCAACCGAATTGTATTCAAGTTTTAACCCTGTTCCTGAATTCGGGAACAAAGGTCCTTTCATTTCAAGTAGGCTGCTATCCAATATTGCCTTGAAGGTTTTGAAATCACCTTGCACCAAGGTTAATCCCGACAGGGAAATAAATGTGTCGCGGGCAACCCGTCCAAACCAGGGGAAACCAGCAACAATCTCAAACTTCTTACCACGCTTTACGATAAACTGTTGTGCTGCATTTTGAAGGCAATGCTCAAAACTATCGCGGGCAACGCGTTTTTTTAATTCCTGTGCGAAAACACCTGCAAAAGTCCTTGGGTCTTCCTCATCCAAGCTTGCCATAAAGTAGATACTCTCACCTGAATTTATCGGTATTTCAAAACTTCCAGGAGTAAACAAATCTTCAAGTGATTCGTAACCACGGGCTTTTTCGCGCATGTAATCAAAATCAAAATACCAGTCGGGTGCGTGAAGGTATTCGTTCTCTTTTGAGAACTGAAGGTGCAAATGTGGGTAGCCTAAATACATCCTGACTTTAATCCCATTTGGGATGGCATCGTACTTCCTTTCAACATCGTTGTTTGCTTTGCTGAGGCTGTGTATGTTGCGGTATGCCAAAAATGGCCTTAAACGCAGCATGGTAGGCGAATGGGCTTCAACAAGCGTATATTTAATTATCACGCTATCGCTGTTTCCAACAAATAACATTTCCTTGGTAAATACCACTCCCCCAACTTTATATGTGATAATTGGATTGGGGTCCATGGTAAAGTCGGTAACATATTTATGCCCTTTCGGGTTGTATTTTTCGCCTTTATACTTGTGTATGGCAAGGTTGAACTCCTGTCCTTGTTGAATGATTGATTCGTCGAGCAATGATAAGAGCACGTGCATGCCGCCATCGAGCTGAGGCTGCGGGGCAACAAGCAAGCCATGATATTTACGGGTATTGCAACCAATAATTGTAGTGGACGCATAAGAACCGGCCCGGTTTGACCGGAGCATTTCACGAGTTAACGAATACTCGAGATTTACCAGTTTAGATTTGTCGAATTTAATATAATCCATAGTATGTCAACTATTTAGTAAATTAAAAATTGTAAGTGTAAAAATCGTGCAAATGTACACTATTTTGCTCAAACCCACAAATTTAATGTATAGATGAATCATATAAAGTGAATTTTAATGGCTTTAATATTTAATTTTGCGCCGGATGTATAAATATGTTTGAAATTTACGTTCCATTTACCGAAATCTATCCTACTACCATCGTTCCCGTAATTAAAGGCAAAAAAAATATGAATAAACGAACTGCATCTTTTCTGCTATTGCTGATTGGGTTTTCCTCCTTTTTTTTGATTGGTTGCCAGAAAGATGAATTTAACACCGATCCTTCATTCAAGCTGCAATTCAGTGCCGATACCGTAATTTTTGATACAGTTTTTACCACGATTGGATCGAGCAGCAGGGCTTTGGTAATCCGGAATACAGGAAATGCCAAAGTGAACATATCGAAAATTACATTGGCCAGACGAAGTTCCTCGCCTTTCAGGATAAACATTGATGGCAGCTCAACCGACGAATATCAAAACCTTGAAATTGCCGCCAACGACAGTGCTTATATTTTTGTAAAAGTAACCATTGACCCGAATAGCGCAAACAGCCCTTTGATCGAAACAGATTCGGTCATTTTCGAAACAAATGGGAATATCCAAAATGTAAAGTTGGTTGCCTGGGGGCAGGATGCGTATTTTCATCTCAACGAAAACCTAAACAGTGATATATCCCTTCCCGACGATAAACCACATGTGATTTATGGCACTTTTACAGCATTGAAAGGCTGTAATTTAAGTATTGGTGAAGGAACACGGTTGTATTTTCACACCGGGGCAAGCCTCGAAATCCAGGCGGGGGCATCGTTGAATGTTGCCGGCACATTACAATCGCCAGTGCTGTTTACAAGCGATAACCTAGAAGATTATTATCAGGATTTACCGGGTTTGTGGGATGGGATATGGCTTCAAAAAGGAAGCAAAAACATTAGCTTCACGTATGCCGAGATTACAAATGCCAAGGTAGGAATAAGAGCCGATAGCGTAGGTATGGATGGAGCCGAACCATTGCGGTTGCATAATTGCATGATACACAATATGAACAATTATGGGATTTATGCCACCAAAGCTCGCATTGTTGCCACTAACTGCCAGATTACAAATTGCGGGGGCAATGTGGTTTCCATTGAAAACGGTGGCGATTACGATTTTAGGAATTGTACACTGGCTAGGTATTTTTCGGGCCGTAGCTATCCGGCACTTTATATCAGCAATTATGTTTCGGATTCGACAGGTGAAAGATATCCGGGGGAATTGACTGCAGCCTATTTTGGAAACTGCATTATTTCCGGAAACCAGACCGATCAAATTGGATTGTATGAACTTGAAGGAACCTTGTTTAATTTTCAGTTTGATTATTGTTTGGTAAGCTGGGATAAAACTTTTTATCAAAAATACGAACCAAATTTCACCAATTGCATCAGCAACGAGGAAGCCAAGTTTATTGACCCTTACACAAATGATTTTCAGCTTGATACATTGTCTTTTGCCAAGGATGCAGCTTCGATAGGCATTATAAATGGTACTGTTCCCGATATTAGGCTCGACCGCAAAGGTATTTCGCGGGTAGTTTTCGGCAAACCCGATTTTGGGGCTTATGAGCGCGTGGAAGTGAGATAATATGGGGTACATATTTTGTTGATGTGCTGACTCTTTATTTGACAAAAAGTGATTAGGATTTACGTCTTGATTAGTTTTATTGATTTGCATACATTCTCTTTGCCTTACTTTTTGCTTGATCAAAAAGTAACAAAAAATCAAGGCTTTATAAAAATACAATGCGTTTCTAACCCGAAGGTATCTTCCCGCAATACAAGGCATAGGAGATGGCACAATTCCAGGCTTTTGTCGTTGCTGTGTATTGCTGCGCACATGCCTTCCGCACATACCTCCGGCTAAGAACCAC
>CAJAXK010000318.1 GCA_903946925.1 uncultured Bacteroidales bacterium
CCTTTACGCTTGATGCCCTGTATGTTGCCGTTCAGGTCGTAAGCTTGATTGGAATGGAAATTGCTGATTTGCTCGCCATATTTATTATTGTTGTTCCATGAACCGTTGAGCACTTCGGAATAGTTGCCGTTGAGCAGGCGGTGTTAATTTTGGTAGATTGTACCGGCACGGATCACAGATCCGCGCCAGCGGGGGGATTATGCCGGGCTATGCTTGCTTTTTCACTTTCTTCTTTTGGTCACTGGAAAACTACCTACAACTTTATTTGTAATTTTTATTTCTTTTCAGTTATGTTTATTGATGGCATATCTTTCTCACCAACTAAATCCCCAATCTTTAATAATATTTCGTATTCTTCTATTGTTGAAGATTCTACATCTATTTTTTTATACTTCCTCCCAAAGTGAGGAGGTGTAGGTAATAACTCCCTGCCGACAATTACTTTCGGTTCAATAGTTGTAATTTTCACTTTGGTAAGGTTTTTTTCTATTGATTCTAAATGAAGATAAAACCATGCCTCATAATCCAATAAATCTCCGTCATTAGTAAAATAAATTTTCGATTTGCATATAAAATATATAGGCATCAAACAAAAGTCTGATGAATTTCCTTTTTGTGAAAACATGTTAGAAACCTCTTCTAAGACCATAATTCCATGTTGAGAATCCCAAAGCATCATATTATTATATTTTAGTTGCTTTGAGATTACATTGTGAAGGCTGTCTTTTGAGCAGGAAAAGACGTACTCAATCGGGTTTTTCTTATCTTGCTCAATTTTGATAATCTTGTTTTGGCATGAGGCAAAGGAAACTGACATACATACAAATATGAAGAGAACATTTTTTTTACCAAGTATAACTGCATTTTTCATAGAATGAGATATTAAGTGCCAAGTTTAGTGAAAAATATTCTTAACCTAAACGAGGTTGTGTGAATGGAATCGGCGTAAATGGTTGTGGTGAAGGCGGCAGGGGGCGTGGCTCAAGTGGTGGTGGAGCTTGACTAGGATCTGGCAATGGTCGTGGAGTCATCGGATCTATTGGTTGGGATGGTTCCCGACCTGGAGCTGGTGATGAGCTTGGACTTTGATTCTGTTCAGATTCCCCATTAGATGTAGTCCCTTCCAAATATGTTTTTACTACTAATTCAATTGATAATTTGAAACCGCTGCTCTTACTTCCGAGTGGATTTAATTCACCAACAGAATGAATCCATGATGTTGGGTTATAAGCTGACTGTCCTTTCCATGGTTTCCAGTTATGAGTGGGAGCATATTGATCAGACATTGCATGTATTGCATACCCTAATATTTTAAAATCCTCTAATGTATGATTCGAATTTTTAAAATTACTAATGTTACTACTAACCCATTCATCTCTTGCAGCTATTGCTGATAATATGGGTTGAACCGTTAATCCATTAAGCATGGAATGCATATAAGAAAATTGCGCTGCTTGAAAATTATCATCAATATATGCACCACCTTTAATAATAGCGTTTAACTGATCCTCTGTCAAACCATGACCAATGTATGGATTTAAAGCTTTTCTTATTATATGCTTATGTACCCAAGGAGGCCATTTGCCATCAGGTTCATTGAAGTTGACAGGACTATCATAGCAATACGCGTAAGGGCTGATTCCGGGAACAAGTTCTGCATACGGTTCCATACTATGCCACCTCCCCAGCACCCCATCATAAAACCTGGCTCCGTAATCCAACCACCCCAACCCCATTTCGTCCTGCATCTGTTTGCCGTTGTAAAGGTACTTATTTGGGCGGTTTACATCGGTGCTATTTAAGGTTAACCCTTTAATATTCATGCCGAAAGGGTAGTAACTATCGACCTGGCGGGTTTTAAGCACCCCATTTTCGCGGCGGCAGGCTACGCGCACATTGCCAAGGTGGTCCTTTAGGTACACCTCGCCAAAGTAGGTGCGGCTGTTGTTGGCATAGACAACGCGGCCTTCGTCGTAAACAATGCACGACGGCATATCATTTTCGTAC
>CAJAXK010000319.1 GCA_903946925.1 uncultured Bacteroidales bacterium
ATCGAAAGATTCAACAAACAAACCTGCATCGAAATTGGCCCTGCGATAACAGGTATCGTGAACCCTGCGCGAATAGAATGCTTTTGGGCGTCCTAACTCGTCAAGTTGCGGAATGCGTTCGAATGTGAGCAAATGCACCACAACACCAGCCATTACATCAGCAATAGGCGGGCATCCTTGTACATTGATAACAGGTTTTCCACTAATTATTTTATGTACCGGTTTTGCGCCGGTTGGATTTGGGCTTGCGGCTTGAACACATCCTGAGGATGCACAGTTACCCCAGGCAACCACAGCCTTGCAATTGGCAACAGCTTCTTCCAGTATTTGTTTGGCACTCCGGCCACCAATGCAGCAATAAGCCTCATTTTCGGTTGGGATGGAACCTTCGACCATTACAATGTATTCGCCAGGGAATTTTTCCATTACAGCTTTGTAGGCTTCTTCGGCCTGAAAGCCAGAGGCTGCCATCAGGGTTTCCTGATAGTCGAGCGATATTTTATCAAGTACAATGTTTGCAACTATTGGGTGCGAAGCCCTTATAAAGGATTCGCTGCAACAGGTACATTCCTGAAAATGGAACCAAATAACCGGTAGCCGGGGTTTGGTTTCGAGAGCTTTAACAATCTGTCCTACACCACTGGCTTCTAAGCCCAAAAAGGCAGCCATGGTGGTGCAAAATTTAAGAAAATCCTTGCGGGATATCCCATCCCCCTTGACTTCCTCGTAAAATGAGGGTTGTTTGTTTTCCATAAAGCAATCTGTTTTTAGTAATACATACGAAGTGTAAATATATGCAGATATATCAATGTTATGACAGCCAACAATAAATAATAGCGTAATTTATATTGATTTTAAATAAGATAGTGCTTTTTATACGACTGAAAATGTTATTTTGAAACGGAAATCCTATTGCCATGAGGAGCTGCCTTTTGTGCCGTAAAGGTTTATAAACTTTTACGCAGTTTGAAGCATTGCAGATTGTTTAAGCATAGCAATAGAAGCAGCTTAT
The DNA here is from genome assembly GCA_903946925.1 of uncultured Bacteroidales bacterium. GTDB lineage: Bacteria > Bacteroidota > Bacteroidia > Bacteroidales > UBA4417 > UBA4417. Next base: position 1,013 of record CAJAXK010000319.1, read on the forward strand.
TGTTCGTTAATGTTGATGTCAACCTGATTTGAACTTGTGTGGGCGAAATGCGGCAATTAACAAAAAATGCATTATTTGTTCGAACCAGATAGGCGAAAGCTACATGACCTTGTTTATATTTCAGAAGTTTTTCCAAATAAATGGACCCAAAGCGAAATAGGGAGATAGCCCCCAAAAACCTTACCGATATTGTTTTCGAACACAGGAACAAGGAGTATGGTGGTTTCCAAATTAGGTCAACCTACCTGCGTAGCCTGAGGCTAAGTTTTTTTATTGTATTCGCTTTCATTGCTATAGGAACATTGGTTGTATATTTTTGGAAAATAGATCCGATTTTCGAACAGGCAGAAAACGGTGGCAACTCGGTTTTTAAAAGTGTTGAATATACCCACGATAGGATCCCGCCACCCAACCAAACCCCTTTTTTAAATATCAATGAAACGCCTACGGTGAAGACAGAAGCGAAACCCGAAATCGCCGTGAAACAAACACCGAAAACCAATATCCGGGTTAGGGCTATTAACAAAGAAAACAAAGAGATAAAATTAAGTATTGATACCGCACAGAAAAAACTTTTGGCCAATTTGTTGCAACGGCACAAAAACAATGTTCAAAAAGAAAAACTAAACCACGAAGACACAATAATTTTAATACTTGAAAAACTGCCCCAGTTCCCCGGAGGCTTGCCCGGGATACAATCGTATTTTGCCCGAAGGCAGCATTATCCGATGAATGCGCTCCTGAAAGGCATACAAGGAAGCGTGCTGGTAAGTTTTATGGTAAACAAAAAAGGAGTGGTTGAAATGGCAAAAGTGACCGAAGGCGTTGACCCTGAATTGGACTGGGAAGCTATCCGCCTGATAAACACAATGCCCGCATGGCAACCCGGCTATTATAAGGGTAAACCCATTGCTTGCATGATGATGATGCCGGTTGATTTTAAGATAAGGTGAGTTTTGGTGCTGTAGCATGGATAGGTCAATAAACCACCAAATTTTACACATCCCAACTTATAAACTTAATTGTTGGAATACTGCCGATTAATGCTTTTCGCCGGATTATACTTTGTATTTTTGAAAGAAATAAAGTTTGATTTTACATAAGACATGAAGCAGGCTACAGGCGAACAAGAGGATTTATACCAGCACGCGAAAGGGGGAGTGTTCACAGAACTGTGTCTGCCTTATATTTTCTTAGAGACGATTTACGCCTGCCTTTTAGGATATTTCTCGCAGATTGGCAAGGGTGGCGAGGAACGAAGCCATTTATATACCCTTGACAGTCTGCGAGGAAT
>CAJAXK010000320.1 GCA_903946925.1 uncultured Bacteroidales bacterium
CAGCCCCAATGATTATCAAACATACTCACAAGGGCTGTTTTAAGGGGTCAAAATGAAGAAACAACAACATATAACATCGTGCAAGCGCAATTGCCTGCCGCAGGCGCAACACAGGCAATATGCGCCTGCACATTCGTTATAGCCTATGTTAAACAAAAGAACCCCAGTATCAGAAAGTTCATCATAAAAACAAAAATTGCAATGGACATTCTATACAAAACCAAACAAGAACTCCTTAATGAGTTAAAGGAATTAAAGGAGGCGTATAAACACAATGGGCGGGTGTTGCAGAATCCGAACCTGGTAAGGGGGTGACATATTCTTTTTCGCTGCCAAAACCTTAAAATAGTAATATTATGAGGCGATATTTAATGCTCTTGCTTTTACTTCTTCAGTGCTGCGCTCTTTCCTTTTCACAACAGGTGAATCCCACCCTGGCATATCCTAAAATAGTTGGATATACCAGTATTCTCCACCCGATAGTATCTTTCGATAAAAATGGGAGTACTTTCAATTTTAGAGATAGTTATACCGTTGGAATACCGGTAGGCATCAATATTTTAAAGAGCGATAAAATCGGGTTCAGCTTTGAATTGGTGCCATATATAAAAGCCGGTGACGGACCGGATAGGGTCAGCAATTTTTTATTTCATCCGGGTGTTATGTTCCGCTATAAGCATGGCTTCACTTTTTTAACCAGGGTGGCGTTTGAAACCAGCGGTCGGTATGGATTTACACCCGTTTTAAATAAAATTTTAATCAAAGGGAAGAACGTCAATTTTTTGACGGCTCTCTCCGTTCCATTCCGTTTTGGGGCCGATAAGCTACCCACTGTAGGACTTGGTCTTCAATTTGGAATTTCGTTCTGATAAGCAGTGATAATAGTGTAATTTTACGCGAATGCCGTATGTTAATCACAAAAAACAAACGCTATGAACTTGAAACAGAAAAAATGCAAAGTTGAACTTCTATGCGGAATTCTGACGTCGCACCATGTGTTTTTTATAATGCGCCAAACCCTTGGCTTTATATTAGCCGTAATCGTACTATTTTCGGGATGCAAGCCAAAACCGCAACCTTCAGGTCCCAAATATGGTGAATCACTGGTATCACAAACCAAACAGGTGTATCATTTTGCAGTACATCCGCTTCATAATCCTGCCAAACTGTTGGAATCGTACCAGCCACTGATGGATTATCTGAACGGGAAACTTACCGGGGTACAATTCGCACTGGAAGCATCGAGGGATTATGCCAGCTTCGAACAGAAATATAAGGATCGCAAACCAGAACTCATCCTGCCAAACCCATGGCAGACACTTCAGGCAATAAAATCAGGATACACAGTTATTGCCATGGCTGGCGAACCGGCTGATTTCAAAGGTATATTCATTATTCGCAAAGATGGAGGCATTCGTGAACCTGCCGACCTCAAAGGAAAAGCGGTAAGTTATCCGTCGCCAACAGCACTGGCAGCCTGTATTATGCCGCAATATTTTCTGCACACCCATGGTATCAATGTGAATACCGACATAGAAAACAGGTACGTAGGTTCACAGGAATCCTCCATCATGAATGTGTTTTTAAAGAAAACCACAGCTGGTGCAACCTGGCCTACCCCATGGAGATCGTTTCAAAAAGATCATCCTAAAGAGGCAGAACAATTGTATCAAATATGGGAAACCGAATCTCTTGTAAATAATTCGGTAATGGCCCGCAATGATATTCCATCAGATATCATTGAGCAGGTTAAGAAATACCTGATTACCTTACATGAAACTGAGCAGGGGCGGGCAATACTCGCCGGTATGGTGACCACCCGTTTTATACCGGCCACCAACAAGGATTACGATGTAGTTCAAAAATATATCAATCGTTTTGAAAAGGAAGTAAGAAAGGTGGCCTCAAAATGAAGATAAAACAAATACAAAACTTCCTGTTTGGCACCCTGCGGGGTCGCCTTATACTTAGTGTCGCTCTGGTGCATGCCGTTATGATGACACTTTTTATTGTTGATTTAACATACCGCCACCGGGCCTTGCTCCTCGACCAGCAATTGGATGAAGCTACCGCGCTGACACAGGCGCTTTCAACTTCAGCTGCCGGATGGATTGCAGCCAACGATGTTGCCGGACTTCAGGAACTTGTTGATGCCCAAATCAGATACCCTGAAATTTCGTTCGCCATATTTACCGACAGGAATGGACTTATTCTGGCGCATACAGATCATAGCAAATCAGGGCTATTTCTTCTCAACCTTCCGAAAGATAATCATCTGACCGTTATTAATAAATCTCCCGGTCTGGTTGATGTGATCAATCCGGTAATTCTATCCGGTAAACATGTAGGCTGGGCCCGGATCGGGCTGGGACAAAAAGTTTCGGATAAGAAACTGCAATCTATTGTAAACGATGGAATATTGTACGCGCTGCTCGCCATATTGGTTGGGGCACTCATTGCATGGTTTATGGGTCGCCGCATTACACGCAGACTATATGCAGTTCAGGACACCATGAACCTGATTAGTGCCGGCGATCATTCGGCACGTACTGTGCTCTCCGGAGCCGACGAGCCAGCCGTGCTGGCCACCGAATTCAACGCCATGCTCGATGCGCTCGATGAGAGCAGTACCCGTTTTAAAAAACTATTCAACGCAGCATCGGTGCCCCTTTGCTTTGTCAATAGCAATGGCGTGATTGGCGAATACAACTACCGGTTTGAACAAACATTTGGATATACCCATGAGGAAATACCCACAATTGATGAATGGTGGCAACTTGCCTATCCCGATCCTGAATACAGGCAGAAAGTAATCACACTTTGGCAATTCGCCGTAAAAAGGGCTTCGGATCAAAGTAACGATATTGAACCTGCCGAACACATGCTCACCTGCAAAAACGGGGAGGTTCGCACTATGCTTATCTCCGGGAGTTTAATTGGTGACAGCATTCTGGCTTCCTTCATTGACATCACCGAACGCAAACAGGCAGAGGAGGCAATACGCAAAAGCGAAGAAAAATACCGTTCATTAATCCAGAATATTGAGGCAGCAATTGTTGTTCATGGTTCCGATACACAAATTGTAATGTGCAATCCACAAGCGGAAAATTTGCTTGGGCTGACGGAAGAACAACTGTTAGGAAAGAAAGCCATTGATCCGGACTGGCATTTCCTCCGCGAAGATGGAACCGTTATGCCTGTTGAAGAATACCCTGTCAATCAGGTTCTTGCAAAGAACAACATATTAAAGAACGTTGTTGCCGGAGTGCACCGGTCTAACAAAGAAAATGATATGTGGGTTTTGGTTAATGCAGATCCGGTTTTTGGTGATGAAGGTGAAATTGCACAAGTAATCGTAACTTTTATCGATATTACCGATCGCAAACAAGCAGCAGAAACCTTGCAAAAAAGTGAAGCCAGCTTAAGAGAAGCACAGCGTATTGCACGTATGGGCAGTTGGGAGCTAGATCATAGTAACAACACGCTGAAATGGTCGGATGAAATATTTACGATCATTGAAAGAGATCCGGCAACGACTGAACTCACCTATGAAGCCTTCCTGGAAATGGTCCATCCGGATGACCGGGAAGTATTAAACAAAGCATTTACTGAATCGGTGGCAAACAAAACAAAATATGAACTTATTCACCGGATCATCCTTCCCGATGCACGAATTAAGTATCTCCACGAACAGGGAGAAACGTACTATAACGAAGAAGGCAAACCGATCCGTTCTGTTGGTACCGGTCAGGACATCACCGAGCGCAAACAGGCGGAAAATGCGTTGCGGGAAAGCGAACTCAAGTACCGTCAATTAATTGAATCCTTAAACGAAGGCATCTGGATGATTGACGAGAAAGCTGTAACGACTTTTGCCAATCCGATCATGGCTGAGATGCTCGGCTACACAGTGGAGGAAATGCTAGGCCGGCACCTCTTTTCATTTATGGACGAGCAAGGCATCCAGATTGCCAGCCGAAACCTTGAGCGCCGCCAACAAGGCTTCAGGGAGAATCATGAATTCGAATTTATACGCAAGAACGGAGTGCGAATCTATACCAGCCTGGAAACTGGACCTGTCACCGATGTGGACGGCAATTACCGTGGTGCCGTTGCTGGCGTTATAGATATTACCCGACGCAGACAGGCTGAAGTGGCTCTTCGCGAAAGTGAATTGAAGTATCGTTCTATTATCGAAGCTTCGAGCGACGCTATTTTTTGTGTGGATGAAAACGGACAATATCAATTTACGAATCAACTTTTCGCATCAACCTTTGGGCAATCTCCGGATTATTTTATTGGAAAAACCTTTTGGGATATTTACCCGAAAGAGCATGCTGATTATAGATTTGAAACGACAAAAAGGGTATTTCAAACAGGTGAAAGCGAGTCCATTGAAGTTGAAGTTCCCTTGCCGGATAAAACCTTGTTTTTCTATGCCACCGCCAATCCTATAAAAGACGAAACCGGCAAGGTGTTATTAGTGCTGACCAATGCTATCAACATTACCGATATCAAGAATGCAGAAGTCGCTTTGCGTAAGAGTGAGGAAAGATTTAAGGCACTGGCTGATAATTCGCCGCTTGCCATTTACGCTTCGGTTGGTATCGGGCAGAAAGCCACCTACATAAATCCAACCTTCGTTAAATTCTTCGGCTATACATTAGAGGAAATTCCGAGCGTGACCCAATGGTGGCCCCTGGCATATCCCGACGAAAACTACAGACATCAGGTAGCGCAGGAATGGCAACGGAGAGTTTCGAAAGCAATCGAAACCCATTCAGAGATCGAGCCGATGGAGTCTGTGGTCCACTGCAAGGATGGCTCCCCAAAAAACATCCTCTGGGGTTACAAAACCCTGGGGGAAGAAAACTGGGCATTCGGTCTTGACCAGACCGAGCGCAAAAAGGCGGAAGTGGCATTACGCAGGAGCGAAGCAATAAAAAACAAAATGGTTTCGAATATTGGCGATGTAATAGTCATTATCGATCAATTTGGAATAAACCAGTATAAAAGTCGCAACATTACAAAATTGTTTGGCTGGCAACCCGAAGAACTTGTTGGGAAAAGTACCTGGGATAATGTTCATGCCGATGATTTGGAAGCTGCAAAGAAATTTATTGGCTCTCTCTCCGCCAAACCCAATGCTGCCGGAACAACTGAAATCAGGTACAAGCGCAAAGACGGTAACTATGTTTGGATTGAGATTACTGTACTGAATCTGTTGTCCGACCCGGATATTCAAGGGTTTCTGGGAAATTACCACGATATCTCTGACCGGAAGCAGATAGAATTCGAATTAATCAAGGCAAAAGAAAAGGCCGAAGAAAGCGACCGCCTTAAAACTGCATTTCTTTGTAACATGAGCCACGAAATCCGTACTCCAATGAATGGGATTCTCGGATTTTCATCCCTTTTGAGTGAGCCCGGCCTTGAGAGTGAAGAACAGCAGGAATATATCAAATTAATTCATAAGTGTGGTGATCGTATGCTTAACATCATTTCCGAAATAATGGATATTTCGAAAATAGAATCAGGGTTAACTGAAATTAGAATTAAAGAAGTAAATATAACTAAGCAGTTAGAATCCGTTTATAAACTCTTAAAACCTGATGCTGAAGTTAAAGCAATAAATTTATTTATTAAGGATAGTCTGCCAATGGATGATGTTATTATTATGACAGACGGGGAAAAATTGTTTGGAATCCTTTCTAACCTTGTAAAAAATGCGATTAAATATACCGATAAAGGTTCTGTTGAATTTGGGTATGGTTCGACAATCTCACTAACCAAATTAAATGAGATCCAATTTTATGTTAAAGACACCGGCATCGGTATTCCAAAGGATAGACAGCAAGCCATATTTGATCGTTTTATCCAAGCAGATATTGCGGATATAGAAGCAAGACAGGGAGCTGGTCTTGGTTTAAGTATTGCACAGGCTTATGTAGAAATGTTAGGCGGAAAAATCTGGGTTGAAAGTGAACAAGGAAAAGGTTCATGCTTTTATTTCACCATACCGTACAGTGTTGAACCGGAAGAAAAAAATGTTGCTGCAAAAGTTGTTCAACAAGAAAGCTTTGAAAATCATATTTATCCTGAAGTTTTGGCACTTAAAATATTGATTGCTGAAGATGATGAAGTATCCAAAACGTTGTTTTACAAAAATTTAAAACCGTTTAGCAAACAAATTATAGTCACAACTACTGGCCTTGGAACAATTGAAGCTTGCCGCAATACCAAAGATATTGATTTAATTCTGATGGATATTCGAATGCCTAATTTAAACGGTTATGAAGCAACCCGTCAAATACGGCAGTTTAACAAGGACGTTGTAATTATTGCACAGACATCATTTGGACTATCTGGGGATAGAGAGAAGGCAATCGAAGCGGGATGCAATGATTATATTGCAAAGCCCATTGACAAGGATGAATTGCTTGCGTTAATTCATAAGTATTTCGTCAGATAAATCAGTGTAAACGGGCAATTAAACAATAGAAATTTATAGCACATGGCTATAATAAATAGGAATATGAGCGGCACGCAGTGCCCAGCGATTATTTCCGGTTGAACTACATCCCTTGCGAGGCAATGTGTTTGTCAATTCATTAGGAATCTTTCTATACATTTGTGCTGGCAGACTTTGAGCAACAATTTATTCCTATACTTGCCAGAGCGTAAGCCATTGTTTGTTACATTTGACAACCATTGTACAGACAGACAAATTAAACAAAACACATAGTATGGGCATTTCAAAATCAGACAGACCGGCATTGATTTTAATAGACATTCAAAAAGGATTTGACGATATAGAATACTGGGGCGGACAAAGGAACAATCCTGATGCAGAAAATAACGCAGGCGAACTTTTGGAGCTTTGGAGAAAAAATCAGCTTCCAATTTTTCATATCCAACATTGTTCCTCCACACCCACTTCTTTACTAAACGAGACCAATGAAGGAAACCAATTTAAAGACATTGTAAAACCAGTTGACGGTGAACCAGTTATAAAAAAGAATGTGAATAGTGCTTTTATTGGGACAAACTTAAAAGAACTGCTCGACAACGAGAAAATTACGAAACTAGTAATTGTTGGTTTAACAACAGACCATTGCATTTCGACGACTGCAAGAATGGCCGGAAATTTCGGGTTTGACACTTTTTTAGTTTCTGATGCTACCGCTACTTTTAACAAAAAAGGACTTGACGGACAAAATTTTTCAGCAGAATTAATTCACGAAACTGCTTTAGCGAGTTTGCACGGTGAGTTTGCAACCATTGTAACAACAGACTTTTTAAAACAAAATATTTAAAGACGGGACATTGAAAAGCGAACGCAGAACAAATAGGAATATGAGCGGCACAAAGTTCCCGGCGATTATTCCCGGTTGAACTACATTTCGGCAAGCTCAATGTAAGACATCTCGTGGCTATTTGTTTTACGGCGGTTTTTTACGGTTTTAGAGAGTGGGAGAAGTTTTGGCAGGCTCAATAAATGTAAAACCTGTTAGCGAAACGCGAGAAGAAGTTTTAAAAACGGCCTTGTCAACAAATTAGAGTTCCAAAATGCCACCTTCGTATAGCTGCAATCCGTTAGGGGCAAGGGGCAGAAAACAGGAACTCTATACATTGAATGAAACAATCCTTATCTTTGCAAAGAGAAAAAAGTAAAACAATGGACATTCAAGCAAGAAAGATACATTTTGTTCAAGAATTCCTTAGGGTTGCTGATGATGAACTTGTCACGAAACTTGAACGCTTACTTCGTATTGAAAGAAAGAAAAAACTTGAAGAAGGGTTGAATCCAATGACAATGAATGAATTAAATGAAATCATTGATAAATCGGAGGACGATTTTAAAACTGAAAGAGTTACTGAAGCACGGAATCTTCTTAACCAAATTGATACATGGAAGTAAAAGTTCTGTGGTCTGATACATCCCTTTTTCAACTCCAGGAGATATTTGAGTATTATAGTTATAAAGCAAGTCCTAACGTTGCCAGAAAAATCATCAAGGGAATTGTTGAGAAATCTATCTTATTGGAATCAAATCCATTAATTGGCGTAAAAGAACCATTGTTGGTTGATAGACCGTTTGAATATCGCTTTATTGTTGAAAATAATTACAAAATCATTTACAGATTTAACGACAATATTGCCAGAATTGTTTCTGTATTTGATTGCAGACAGAATCCCCAAAAGTTAGACAGAATAGAAGAATAACCACAAGCCCATATAATATTATCACTCATCTAACAATTGTTTTGCCGGAACGCCTTTAAGTTTTCCTTGCCTGATCATGGAAAGTTCCTCAACTGCTTCTTTGATTTCTAACATTAGCAAAGCCTTTTCATTGGAAATGGTTTTGGCTTTTACATAAGATAAACCCTTTAGCACTTCCAATAAGTGTACTGCTTTGTTGTCTTTTATATCTAAAAGGACTTTCATTTTATCTGTTTGTTGGGTTCAAGAATGTTTTTTTCAAACGTAGGATTAATTATTTGTTTCGACATTAAACGAATTGAAATTTCAATATTGAGTCCGCTCCGAAAAGTCTTTTTTTTGCCACAAATGCACAAAGCCTCTAAGTTTACTCACAATTGCTCATTTTAGGTGTTCACTTCGGCAAGCTCAGTGCATCGCGTGATATCGCTTAGCTAAGTTCACAAAGTTTATGGTGCTGATTAACAATACTCTGTGTGCCTCTGTGACCTCTGTGTCTCCGTGGTTTTCTTTTTTAAAGGGTTTTCGGATCGTACTCAATAGAGTCGGGGTGACCGAAAAAGTCGCCCCGACAGTATTTTTACCACCCAATCTCCGTTTTTTCGTTTGCTTTCAGGTTATCAATCAACAACACTTGCTGTTCCATTTTGCGGCTATCGAACCAGAGCGGGTCGTTTGGTTTTATTGAATTGTAAAGGTCAATGCTTGTGGCCTTGGGCG
>CAJAXK010000321.1 GCA_903946925.1 uncultured Bacteroidales bacterium
AACCGGCATTTGCTGTTGAAGGTTCCTGATAATAAAGTATCCTCACTTGATCTGCATTTGTACAGGAATTGTTGGCAACTGTCCACTCAAAAACAAAAACGCCATATTTATTCCCCGCAGGGGTATAAACTGCATTATTTAAAGAAGCATTGTTAAAAGAACCCGTTTCACCCGTTGGACCTAGCAGTTTTGTCCATGTACCGGTTCCTGCAAGTGGTGCGGTGGCATTCATTTGAAAAGTCGGGTTACCTGTTTCGCACATTGACTGATCTGACCCTGCTACGGCAACACTGGGAGGTGTATAAAGTGTAACCGTCATATCATCTTGCGAAGTACAACCTGATACACCAACGCTATATCTAAAAGTATATACTCCAGGTATTAAATTTGAGGCAGTGGCTGTATTGGCTGAGGTAGTAGTAATAACAGCTACGTTAGGGGTTGAACCAACCTGTGTCCAAGTCCCTGCACTGGAAGTTGTACCCACAAGGTTTATCGAGTCAATTGCCTGACAATAGCTTTGGTCGGCACCAGCGTTTGCAGCCCGGGTTACCGATACTGTTATAGAATCGGAGGTTGGTGTACAATAGGTGCCTCCGGTTACGGTCCAGCGGAATTTATAATTTCCGGTTATCAGATTATTTACCGTTGTTACGGCAGCACTAGGACTTACAATAGTAGGGCTATTGGGGCCACTTACGGTTGTCCATATCCCGGTACCCGAAGTAATTGCATCAGCAGTCAAAGTTAACGTACTTGGATCGCAAATAGTTTGGGAAGTTAATGCAATAACGGCAGCACTTGTGGCATCCGAAACAAAAACTGTTACAGTATCTTCCGAAATACAGGCACCATTCGTTATAGCATACCTGAATTTATACATCGACGATTCCAAGCCAGCGGCTGTTAAGCCTGTTATGTTTGTTGTGGCACTGGTAGGCGAAACTATAACAGCACCTCCGTTGCCCATAACCTGCGTCCACAAGGTAGTTGCCCCGGAAGGGACTGTCCCTGTTGCTGTGAGCGAAGTAGAGGTTCCACACACATACTTATCGGAACCAGCATTGGCTGCAACTTCCGAAGGACTGTGAACGGTAAGCACAACTGTATCCTTGGTGGAGGCACAACCACCTGAATTGCGCGAAACAGTCCAAATAAGTGTGTAAGTGTTTGTCGTCATTCCCGAAAGGGTGGTGTTATAGAGGGTTGCCGAAGTAATGGTTGCAGTAGGCGAACCCGTGGCAAAACTCCATAACCCTGTTCCTGGAGATGGGTCGTTGCCTGCCAATAAGGCTCCTGTTGCCCCCGAAAGGCATTGGTCGGGGCCTGCTGCCGATGCTTCTGGGCCATTGGTGTCGTTAACATCCACAAGCATAAAATCGCTTACAAAGCCACACCCATTGCGCACCTGCCAAGTAAAGGTATAGGTCGTAAAAGGTAAAAGCCCGGTAACGGTTGGATTAGGCGAATTGGTATCCGAAATAATCACCCCAGCACTTGGGGTAACTTTCCAGCCAGCAGTTTCAAAAGCATGTGTAGGTGCAGTGGCATGAAGGTAAACCGGTGAGCCAAAGCATACGCTTTGATCAGCACCAGCACTGGTAGGATCAGGGTTATTACTGGAAGTTTTTACCGTAACATCATCCTCTGAGGTATTACAACTGGAGCCTCCTGTAACCACCCAGCGAAACGTGTATAGCTCATCTATCAATAAACCAGTTACAGTTAAAGTTGGGTTATGATGGTTAGGGTGGGCAATAGTAATTGTACTGGGTCCACTAACCTGCGACCATGTTCCAACGCCTATTTGGCCTGTTATTACAGTCGGGTCATTGCCCTGAAGATCAGTAGAAGTAACATTACAATCAAGTATTTGGTCGGTCCCTGCATTGGCAGCCGCACCTGCAAATGATGTGGTAATCGAAACCTGATCTGAAGCTGTGTTACAGCTTACGTTTGTGTTTGTGAATCGCCTCAATTGGACCACATAAGTGCCCGATGCGGTTAAACCTGATACTATCTGAGAGTAATCAGTTGCATTGATCCACGCTGTAGGGAAAGTCATTCCGGTTGTAACCGGTCCGCTAATAATGCTGTATTGGTTAACCCCTGAACCGGAAAATGTATAAGGGATTGGTGTTGAACTTACGCCACATGCCAAAATTATTGGGTCAGGACCGGTAATGGTTAGTGTAGGAGCAGTCAAATAGTAAGAAACACTTACACTGGTTGAGTTTGAGCATGGAGCTGGCAGAAGGGTGCTGTTTGTGATAGTATAGGAAAATGTATAAGTACTACTTCCATCAAGTCCGGTTACTGAAGTAACTGGACTGGTGGGGCTAACTATTGTAACCCCGCCAGGCCCTGATGTTTGTAACCAAGCTACAGTTTCGTTTATATATAAAGGTGCAGTTGCGCTTAACACTGTAGAGGTGCGTCCATCGCAAAATATCTGGTTACCTCCAGAAACACTTGGACTTGTTACAGTGGCTGTTGCAGCCGGAACTACAATGGTAACAAGGTCAGTTCCGCTAACACAAGGGCCATCGACAGTCCAACGGAAAACATAAGTTCCTTGTATAAGATTGGAAACTCCGGTGTTGTTCGAGTTCGGGTTAGCGATTGTTGGTACATTCGGGCCGCTTACAATAGTCCATGTTCCAAAAGTTCCTCCATTCGAACCTGACAGACTAGTTGATTGAGTAGTTGAATAACAATGGCCAAGGGTTTGGTTGGTACCGGCATCAATTGGTAAAACACCACCCAAATTTGTAATAACAACATCATCATACGATGCGCACCCACTTGGGTTGGTAACGGTCCAACGCAAAGTTACAGGGCCAGAAGAGGTACCGACTATGGTTAATGATGAGTTTGGATCGTTAATACTATTTACTGTAACGCCACCGCCAGATCCTGACCACGTTCCGGTATTTCCGGTACCCGCTGCAGTTGCATTGAGGTTGGCTGTAGCTCCCGGGCAATAGCTCGCATCGGGTCCTGCATAAGCAGTAGCAGTTGGCTTTATAAAATAATTTACATCCTGCGTAACAAACGATCCATCCAAACAAGTGGTTGACAACCTGAATATCAAGGTTGTGTTGCCAACAAAATTGGTAACCGATGAGGTTAAACTATTTGGGGTCGTAATTATTGCCGCAGGGCCGCCCACCTGAGTCCAGGTAGTAATCGGAACAGCCGGGAAAGACCCGGATGTTAACCCATACAAAACCAAAGCCTCGTTGGCACAAATGGTTTGGTCAACCCCGGAATTCACCGAGCAGTTTTGCGCTTTGGCCTTCTGAAAACTAAAAGTTAAAAATACCAATCCTGTCAAAAAACCTAAAATCAGGTTGTTGTTAGTTGTTTGGCTTTTTACTGATTTGCTGCGTAGAATTGTACTCATATAAATTGGTTTTGCTGGTACTGTTGGTAGTGGTTATTCCTTTTTGGTAGTGGTATATGTTATCAACACAAAAATCCCAAACCGTAAACTTTATAATTGGTTTACAATTGGTTTTTGATGCTTAACTTGTGCGGTACAGCTTCAAAATAAGCGGACAACATCCGCCCCTATTTCAATAAATCTGCTGGTGAGGAAAGGTAGCCTGAAATTAGATAAAGGTTCAGGACAGTAAACGAGGCAATTGCTAAGGTTGAATTTTTTTGGCCAGTTTATTTCAGGCTGTTTTACAACTAAATATTTTTGGGCTTTAGGTTTACAAGCTTGTATCGAAATGATGACTAATTAAGGAAGCGTTAACCTATTCTATTTTACTTTGCTTCTTTTCAATCGAAACCACATATCCGCATCCACATACTGTTGCTTTACAACTTTACATCAACCGATAGAATAGTATGTTTTTAAACAATTGCAATAATAGTAAAAAAAAAATCATTTTACTAAAGATGCAAGTTAGGTTTAAAATTTATTTAATTGCATTGGCAAATACCTTATCGGATAGTTGCGTTTCTCACTTTATTTTATTATGCTTTACGCCCAATAGTTACGGGCATTTCATTATGTCTATTTTCGTGCCAAATTAGGGATACGCTTTAATGTGAAATTTCCTTTTCCCAATTTTATCAAATGCTTGTAATACTTGGCAACGTTACCCAATAGAGCTTGTTAATTGGCTTGATTTAATTCAAAATGAACGGATTGCAAGTTTTACACAAAATATTATAGTAAGTACTCCGATCTGCCAACCGAGGTGTATGGATTATTTTCAGCGGGTTATGATCGTCAATCATAAGCCGTACATGGTGAATAATAATTAAACCCGGCAATCTGCACCGACCTCAATTGGTTAGTTGTAACCACTATGCAATTTTAAGCAATCTTTAGGTTGAAAGTCAAAAAATCGTGTCCAGAATTTAGCTATTCGCTTGCTAAATTCTGGAATTCATCTGCATAGTGTTGTTGTACAGAGATATATAAAATAACATTTGCCCTTTCGTTTCGAATATTTTTTTGGTAAAAAACGTTCCTTTTGCATTTACATTCCATAAAACCGAATTATTAACCCAAAGAATAGGAATGTAAACCACATTATTTTTATATTATTTTCGGTTTGGTTAGCCATAACACAGTTTGTTTCAGAAAAGTCAAATTTATTTATCCACAAAAAGTTTGCCTATAACGTTCAATTGTCCCGAAATGGGAATGTTTTTCCCAATATTTGTTAAAAATAAGCCATATTTGTATTGTTTTTAAAAATCGGGTTTATAAATTATTGCATCTATTATTATTGCAATATACTAAACTATTTTCTGTATTTTGATAATATTCCGTTGAAAACAAAAACTTTTTGCGGCTATTCACCTCCTCACTTCGTCCGTTTTGCCAAAGATTTATGTGTAGGGATTGGGGATTGCGGATTGCGGATTGTGGATTGTGGATGAGGGGTTGAGGATTGAGGATTGAGGATGACCAATAACTAATAACCATTAACGAATAACCAATAACGAATAACGAATAACACCTCGACAAGCGCAGTGGCCGCCAATAACTATTTTTTTCAGAGGGTTATACTAGTAAATAGAAAACAAACCCGACTTTATGGACAGAAGCTTTTCACCTTAAAAACCTCACCCCCTTCCCCTCTCCTTGAAAAAATGAGAGGGGTGCCTATACCCTGAAAATTTGGGCAAGTAAATAAACCAACACTTAAATATTGAGTCCACTCCGAAAAGTCTTTTTTGCCACTAAGGCACTAAATCTCTAAGTTTACTCACATTTACTTATTTTCAAGGTGTTCGTGAAACCGCTTCGCTAAGTTCACAAAGTTTATAGTGCTGATTAACAACACTCTGTGTATCTCTGTGTCCTCTG
>CAJAXK010000322.1 GCA_903946925.1 uncultured Bacteroidales bacterium
AATTTCATAACAATTCTTCAAATTCCCTCTAATAAACAAAAATTTAGTCGTTTTCACTTAAATAAAGTAAGCCGGAATACGTTCTTTGAATGTGATAAAAATCAATCTCTTAATCAGTTCGCATATAAATTACACCCTAACCTACCACCCATAAAACATCAAGACATTGAACATTCCGATAAGCAATAAAACCAAGCTGTTTACTACTGCCATTTTTTTGATAATGGCTTTTGGCGCATTTGCACAAAACCAACCTCAAATTGCAAAAAAGCCTGAACCGCTAACAAGGATACTTTTCATTTTTGATGCTTCACAAAGCATGTTGGGCCGCTGGCAAAGCGATACAAAATTCAATATTGCCAAACGCATTATTTCCGAAATGCTCGACAGCATTGCCAACCTGAAGAACACCGAATTTGCTTTACGGGTGTATGGGCATCAGTTTCAGTTTCCGCCGCAAGTATGCACCGATACCAAGCTTGAAGTGGCATTTGCACCAGGCAATGCAGCAAAAATCAAAAGCCGGCTCCGAACCATAAACCCAAGGGGGACAACACCTTTGGCATATTCACTCGAACAATCTGCCAAAGATTTCCCGCCCTGTTCCAATTGCCGGAATATTGTAATACTTATAACCGATGGCATGGAGGAGTGTAGCGGCGATCCCTGTGCTGTTTCGAAAATGTTGCAAAAAAATGGTATAATTTTAAAACCTTTTATCATTGGAATAGGCCAGGATTTTAATCTTGCATTCAATTGTGTAGGTACTTATTTTGACGCCACAAACGAGAAAGATTTTAGGAAAGCGCTTAATGTTGTTATTTCACAGGCACTTAACTCTACAACCATGCAGGTGAACCTTTTAGATGAAATGGGGCAGCCAACGGAAACAGATGTAGCCATGACCTTTACCAACCTGTCGAGCGGCAAGGTTATGTACAATTACATTCATACCATGAACCACCGCGGTTTCCCCGATACATTGAGTGTTGACCCGCTAATAACCTATCGCGTTGATATTCATACACTACCACCAGTTGCAATTGATACTTTGCAGATAATCGCGGGTAAACATACAGTAGCAGCAGCAAATGCACCTCAAGGTTACCTACAGCTAAAAATGGCTGGCAATAGCAATGCTGTTAAGGGTTTGCAATGTATTGTGAGGAAAAATGACTCTTTTCAGACACTGAATGTTCAAAATTTTGGTGATACCGAAAAATACATTACCGGGAAATACGATCTTGAAATCCTTTCCTTACCTCGTCTTACGGTTGAAAATGTGGATGTAAGCCAAAGCAAAACCACTACCATTGAAATCCCGGAACCTGGAATTGCCGTTTTCAGAAAATCGTTTAATGGTTATGGATCCTTGCTCCTTAATGATAAGAACAAACTAACCCGGATTTATGAGCTAAACGAAACGCTTACATTAGAAACTCTTTATTTGCAGCCGGGCAGTTATAAGATAGTTTTCAGACCAAAAAATTCGCGGGCAACTTTATATACTGTAGAACAAAGTTTTGTAATAGAATCAGGAAAAACAACTGATATCCAACTATATAAACAATAATAAAAAAAGGAAGACCGCTTTGCATTCCTGCAAAATAACCCAACCAGGAAGTTAATAAACTCACCCGTTTTAATTTATTATTGTTTTCGTCTTACAAAACCAATATTGTGTTGATGGCCTTTAAACTAACTGAATTAGATTTCAGAATAATGGATTATTCCCAGAAATTCCCTTTATTGTTGATTCACTATACTTAAAACGTGGTAAATTGTCGCATATAGATTTCAAGGTGATTCCTGAAAGATATCTAAACCAAAAGAAATAATAAACTAACTATTAAACTTTATGGTATGAAAGCCGTCAAATCAGTTAAAAAACTGAAATTGGCAAATGACCTGAAAATTATTTGAAGAGTTTACCATCTAATGATGGCATTAGTCAACTCCGCTTTTTACAAAAGCTAAATTATTAGTAATGAATGCATTTAATGATAAATTTAGTAAACCAATTCTCTTCAACACTTTGATTTTTTACATTAACCCATCCCAAAAGGCAACAAACAAATATGCCAGAATACACTGACAATGAACTGATAAAAATATTCCGCACCACTGAAGGCAGGCACTATGCTTTTAATTTATTGGCGAAGAGGCATCAAGAGAAGGTTTATTATTTCGTCCGCCGCATGGTAATTGATCATGACGATGCTGACGATGTAGTTCAAAATGTATTTATTAAAGTCAGACCTCCAAGACTATCGCAAACTAAACTGCGACTGTTTCGTAAATCAACATCAGATTTGTATTTGGGAAACAGGGTTCCGTTTGGTTTAACAAAACACAAAGTTGTTTGACCGCCTGGTTGGCTCTTGGCGTTGATAA
>CAJAXK010000323.1 GCA_903946925.1 uncultured Bacteroidales bacterium
TACATGTGTCAAAGCCACCCTTTCGCCTGAAGCCGAAAGTTTAAAACTGGCATGAAGCCCAGCCTGCAACCCATCATCATCAGTCCAAACTGTAAGGTAACTATATGGCTGAATTACAGTCCCATCCGGGAATTTCCATTTCAATAAATTGTTGTACGAATCGGAAAGGTAAACACTGTCGAGTGAAATTGTATCAGCGGATAGGTTCCTTAACTCGACCCAATCATCAAACTCTTCATCCTGATCGGCAATGGTGGAAACATTTGATGCAAGAAACTCGTTGATTACAAGATAGCCGTTTGCAGATGCCTGTGCAGTAAGTGTATAAAATTCAACGTCGGCACGCTGGGGCGAAAAAATTCCGGCCTGGCTATTTTCGGCATATAGGTAATATTCAGTTTTACCGCCACTTACATTAATTGTGGATCCAAAAATCCCATCGCTTGCAGTTCCATCACCGTGCATCCCATCATCAAACATTTGTACCTGCAAAAATGGCGAAAAACCTGCATCGCGAAAAGATAAATAAACCCCTGATGAGCTTGCGTTTGTAACGGTTGCTGTAATGAAAACCGAAGTCCCGATTGCCGGCTGGCTATTTGAAACCGAGATTGAAGTAATGTTGGGTTGCGTTGCGGTAAAATCGGCCAAAGCACTCAAATATGTTTTACGACCGTTCATCAAGTTTGTTAAGCCAGGTGCCGAGCCATTTCCACCACTCACATCTGTATTAATGTTGTTGATGAAATTTGTGTAGGTATAAAACTTATTCGGGTCGGCGCTAACAGATGGACCAATTAAAGTTTGAAGTGCCAGACCATCAGTATAATACAAATTATTGGCAATGTTTTCGGCCAATATTGTTTTTATGTGTGCAATATACATCCGCTTGTACATAGGATTTGAAAGCAGGTTTTTCACCAATGGCCAGTTTGCATCGTTGAGGTGAAGCAAATGAGTCATTTGTTGTTTCGAGGTAGTTGTAGGCAGATTGATGGTCCCGGTCATCGAAAATCTGCCGAAGGATTCATTCATATCCCAAACCACAGGTTGGAAACGGCTGTAATCGTCTTTGTACAGATAATAATTTTGCGAAAACCCACCCAAGTACGAATCCAGGTTGACCAACAAATTATCGAAGGCCAACATCCAAAGTGCCTGGTTCACATTCATTGCGTTTTCAATAGCCGCAGAATGGTTGGCAAGCGTATCGCACAGGTTTATAAGGTCGTACCAACCATAATCCGATTGAAGTTCGTAACGGCTGTAATAAAGCGAGCTATCGGCACCCAAATAAACCAGGTTTGGGAAAGCTGAACTTCCAGGGCCAGCTCCATTTATTGGGTTACATTTGATAAACGAATTCGATTTGGATCCGAAGTGGCTGTCAACAAACTTTTTACCAACCGATTCGGAGTTGGTATATAAACCAATGAGGCTGTTGTTGATATACACATTGGCATAATTCGATTGCGGTGCAGGCATATAATTCCTAACAATTTTGTACGACAAAACTTCGCGCAAAAAGGAAGGGTCGTTGAAAACATTGCTCAGTTTGATATCGGTATAACCTTGGTGGTCGTGGGCTTTGTAAGTATCAAGTTCAATATGCAATGGGTTTTTAACCTGATTGGGACGGTATGTGCTGTTACCTTTGTACTTAACACCTACGCTATCGTATTCAACCCCATTTATTTTCACCATGCTTGCCATTATATAACCCTCGGAGCCAGCTTTGGCAGTATCCATCATATAATCCCAATTGGTTTGGGCAAAAGTGATTTCGATAAGTTGTATGGTGTTCACATCGTAAAAGCTGCTTTGTGCTGAAAGTTTGGCACTGAACAACATCGCAACAAACAAGAATAGGATTGTTATTTTCATAATAATTTAGATTAAAAGAAATTTGGTTTTTCCTGACATCCTATCTTTTTGGACTTCACAAAACCAGCTATTTTAAAGGGTTAACCCTCAAATGATCTGGCACATTTTCATTCGACAGCAATGTTTCGAGTGTTTCGGCTTTGCGAATAACGTGCGTATTGTTTTCATTGTCAATCAAAACAATATTTGGCCTCAAAGTAATAAACTGCATCCATTGAGTCATATTGTATGCGCCAACTTTATGCACTACAACGTGGTTTCCTTTTTCGAGTAACGGAAGAGTAATGCTTTCGCGGATTACATCAATATTCATGCAAAGCGGACCGTAAAGCACCATTTCTTCAGTATGTTGTCCGTACGACTGTGTGGTACTGATTTGATGATCGTACCAAAAAGCGGTAAAAAGAGTATTAACCCCAAAATCGAGGATCGTAGCCCTTCTCCCATCCGAAAGCCTTTTGTTGGCAAGCACTGTACCGAGCAGGAAACCTGCATCATCAATAAGTACACGTCCTGATTCAAGTATCAACAAAGGTAAATCTTCTTGTTTAAAACCATAACCAAGAATTACATCTGTTATTGCATCAGCAAACTGGTCAATCGAAGGAACCGTGTCGGACCCGGGAAGATAAGCCCCTTTTAAGGTATTGGTGGAAGGAAAACCTCCGCCAAGGTCAATATATTGTAGCACTTTATTGAATTTATCCTTTACGCTCCATGTAAGTTCGCACATTTTAGTGGCGGCAATAGTATATGCCGAAGGGCTGAGCATAAAAGTACCAATATGGCAATGAAGCCCGACAAGTTCGAGGTTTTCGGAATTGATAATGCGTGTAATGGCCGACCAAGCTTGACCGTTTTCAAAATTGAACCCAAACCTATCCCATTTCGGGTAAATTCCGGTATCAAGGTTTACCCTGATAGCCACGCGGGGTTTCAGGTTGTTTTCCTCGCTCAACCTGATAAGTGAATACAGTTCGTCGAAATGGTCGATATGTATCAGCGAATTGTTGCGGGCGGCAGCAACAAGTTCGTGGTCAGTTTTGTCGGGACCATTGAAAATAATTTTATTTCCCGGAACACCGTTATGGAGTGCTTTCTCGTATTCAAAACCGGAAACCACTTCGGCCCAGGATCCTTCCTGGTGGAAAATTTGGCAAACCGCATCCATATAATTGGTTTTGTACGACCATGCAAACTGCACTTTTGGATACCGGGTTTTAAAAATCCGGGCGGCATTTTGATAATTGCGCCTGATTTGCTTTTCGGAAAGTACAAATAAAGGGGAGCCGTATTCGCTTATCAGGTTTTTAACAGGTAAACCTTCAATATGGGTTACGGGAATATTCTCTGTGCGGGTGCCGAATTTATTCATAAGACCTGTGCTCATTTTCTGAATAATAGGTCTTTCGTATCTTAGTTTTTCCATGGTGGTTTTATTTTAAAGTAATTTAATTTGATGTCGGATGTATGATGTGGAATGTTAAATTCAGGTTGATTACTTTTCACTTTTATTTTTCTGTCCGAGTTCCCCTGTTCCCGAAATTTTCTGGAATTCGCTAACATCGGTTATCAAATCCCAGGCATAGCGGATAAAAATTTTGCCTATTTCGTATTCTGTAAACGGCTCAACATCCTGTCCCATTGCCATTTTCACTAATGATGCAGGTTGATTCTGACCGGCAGCCGCTGTAAGATAAATCCAGGCAGGAAACCTCGGATTTACTTCCATGATGTAGGGTTTTCCATCCTCCGACTGCATGATTTCGAGTTCGCAGCCACCACGCCATTTTGTTACTTCTATAAACTTGCGGGCCAATTCTATGTAGGATTCATCGTCAATCGTAATGCCCGACCAGGCTTTGCCCTTATCCGTAATATAAAGTTTGCGCATTGGGATTACGCTGATAGCTTTTCCTTTGCCATCGCCCAACGCAGCTACATTTATTTCGGTGCCATTTATAAACTCCTGAACAATTATGGGCAACCCCCATTTAGCCTGTATTTTGTAAAATGCCTTTTGGGCCTGCTCAAGTGTATTGGCGATAATTGCATCGTAAAACTTGCCTTTAACAACCATGGGATAACCAATTTCTTCGGCAGTTTTTTCAAGGTCCTTGGCCTGATGCAGGATTTTATCTTCAGGCACCATCAAACCGTGTTTTTTCCCAAACTCAAATAGTTTTACCTTATCGCGGGCTTCAAACTGTTGTAGATCAGGAAGGAAAGTACGTATTCCTTCGTCAGCCAGTTTATCCTGTATTTTGATGAAATTAAAAAGTTCGGCATCAAAATTCGGGATGATCAAATCTAAATTCTCTTTTCCATGTATGTACATCAGCCGGCCAAAAAGAGTGTCGGTTCCGGCTGACGGATAAGGAATCTGGTAGGTTCTGTCAACAAGGTCGTGCATATATGAGCCCGGTTCGAGAGATTCGTACGATAGCCCGATAATGCGTACTTCAAAATCAGGACATTCGCGGATTGCACGGATTACGGCAACTCCAGGCCCCGGACTATCAATCGCATTTAATGCCGTTACAGCAATTACAATTTGCTTCTTGCTTACTGTTCCTATATTTCCGCTTTGGTCTTTCATCTGATTTGAATTTGATTATTGAAATAAAATGGAGCTATGCGCTTATTAATCTTTTTAAAAATTGTGGATTGTGAGCCAACTTTCAGTATGCACATTTCATCTAAAAAACTATGCATTAACCACCAAATTACGCTTATTTACTTACCGACAGTTTAAAGGTTTCTGATTTAAAACCGTTGGATTCAATGCGGTACAAGTACATTCCGGCAGGAAGGTCGTTGGTTTGCACAACTATATTGTCGAAAGTATGATCAACAATAAATGATTTTATCTTGGTACCGCCAACGTTATAGAGAACCAATTCGGCCTGGCTGATGTTGAGCGGCAAAGTATAAGGGATAGTTACTGTACTGGTTGTTGGGTTAGGAAATGCTTTGCGCACCGAAACCCGCTCATCTAAAGGATAATCAAAAGAGCCTGTGGTAATTTGACCTGGAATGGAATAAACCAGGGTATTCACAGTACTGGGCGAAACAGCATAATTGTAAACCCAAATAAATAATTTGGAACCTGTTTGGGCAGGATACACATACGAATAGCCACCACCTGGGATACTCAGCAGCACTGTGCCGTTTTCGGTAGCAATGCGGGTATCGTAAGTATAATAAGCCAACGTGGAATTGTAAGTATAAGATACATAAAGCAACTCGATGGTATTATCGGCATTAAATAGGTTTTCCGTAACATATTGAATATCGTACAGATAATAGTTGGCTGGAATGCTCAGGTTAACGGTTTTCCAAAGCGAATGGTCGTTGTTATACAAGCGGCACTGGCTGTTAGCCACATCCATAACGTAATATTTGTACCCTGAAACAGGTAGGTTGATATACGCTGCCGAAACACCTGGGTAGGTGTGTTCGAGGTTTATCTGGCCTTGGGTGCTAATGGTAAGCAGTGTAACTAATGAGAGGATGGAAATAAGTCGTTTCATGGTTTTTTGTTTTGATAATGTAATTGAAGCTATTAATTTTCGTTGTCAAAATCTATCAACTGTGGAATCCCTAACCCCTAAATCCAAACCCCCAAAACCTTTTTACAGGAGCTATTCTGTTTAGTGAACAAGGGATATCATAAATCCCCTTTGGCTTATTCCAAAATATTCGAATCAACCAACTGTGATTTAAAATCGTCCAAATCCTTCTCGAACTGGTTTTTATCCACATCGTATTTTGCACAGATAACTTCTATGATAGAAGGCAGGGATTTATTTTCTTTTAGCAATGCAAGAATTTCGGTTCCGATAGGATTGGTTGAAAACGAATCGCCGGTTCCAGGGTTAAAAACAAACCCTTCTTCGCTGGTGGCAATGTTCTTTTTGAGTTTCATGGTGCAAGTATTTGGATTTCGTTAATTTTAAAATGTTACGGGCTAAACGCTTACTGTTTTAATTATGCAACAAAGATATTTTAACAATTTACTGAATAAAAACAAATTCAGTGAAATGGCACATCGTATAAGTATAAAGGGGGAATTTAGCGGTTGGGCAAGGTGGAAATACTGGTAAAACCAGTAAAAATATAGAAGTAAAACTGTTTTCGGTTGAAGGTTTTACCAAGTTAAAGCAGGACCCAGGTCAAATCAGGAAAGGCTAAAAATGAAAAAAGACGGCAATTGTCGCCGTCTTTTTATTAAATGTTAATCAATACCTTGTTAACCAATATTTTATAGGTGATAGGCAGAATTTCTATGTGCCATTTTAATTCGATTATTTTATTTTTTCGCCCTCAACCTAAGGACGATAAACAGCATTTGAGGTTTGTGGCTAAAAGGAACTTCCTAACGATCTGGCCCAACCACTCCAATACTGCTATATCCATTGGAGTTGCAACTTGGACATTTTAACCCGCCCAAAAACACAAAGCCTTTGCAGTTTGTGCAATACACTTTCGAACAATCGGAACATTTTACAATCTGTAAACCCTTGGTTCGGCTATGGCAATTCGGGCATTCGGGGAAGGTGGGCATGGGGGAGGGTGATTCAAAGGTAGTTTGCAACATAGTAAACATTTTTGATGTTGATTTTTCCAAGTTCTATCCTTCTTCTTGTTTTTGACTTTGGGAATTCTTAAAACCGTGATCAAAAAACTTTGTTAAAAAAAATCAAATCCCGAAATTTAGGTATTTCCTTTATCTTCATTTTTACTGCTCAGCAAAAAAACAAGTCCTGTATGCTTAACAATTGATGAAAATTTATTTTTTTTCATATTTCAAAATTTACAGTTTAGTATTAAAACGTTTTACATATTTATTAAGTGGCAGCTTTTGAAAGCAGATTTTTCATTTTGGCTCTTAACTTTCATTATGGCTCAAAACCTGTTGTTAGCTCTAAACCCACCATTTCGTATATATGTTGTTGTGCGTTTGTGCTATTTTACATATGACAATCTTGTTGAACTAGGCCGACCGCTTCCTTCACCTCTCAATGAAACATTTCTTATAGAATTTGCCTTTACTGTATATAAATAGTTATAATCTTCTGAATAATTATAACCATTCATATCGCTTTTATCGGTGATTAAAATTGAAGATTCCCACTCATCATTTTGTTTTAGTTCAATGGACACAATTACATCATAATTATTCTTATTTCTTAATGTGACTGCTGCGTGTTCATATGCAAGAGAACCGTAACTACTACTTGATATTATTTCTACTCCATTCATACTTTGAGGTGCATAATCTGAACTACTTGAAGACGAACTACTAGAATTTGAACTACTACCTGAAGAAGAACTACTTGAGTTATTATAGGAACTTGATTCGCTTGATGAAGATGACGATGATAAAGCATATGCCGCTCCTCCAACTATTGCGGCAGTAAGTAACAACCCATTGCTGTTTTCAGCAGCGGTAACATTTTCGCTCCTGTAAGTTTCGTAAAAATTGCAATTTGTACCATCATTGTCACATTCGAGGCAGCCCTTTATTGTAAATGTTTGATCAGGCTCCCAAAAAACATCGACAACTCCTTCCCAGGAAGTCTCCAAATCCAACTTAGTTCTGTAAGAATTAGGTTTGGACATAGTAAATCTGTAAGTCCCATTTTTGTATGTTGCTGGACATACTTTTTTACCAAGACTACGCGCAAACTCCATTGCGACATCGTCCCATGTTCTTTGAGCGAATGAAGTCAAAGAACAAAAGATCAAAACTAAAAAAATAATATTTCTCATTTTATTAAAGCCTACTCTTTACGGTTTTCAGCATTTTTCCGCTTACTCTTTTCCCAAAATGGAGAGGTTTTCAGGGTATTCCTCTTTTAGATTCGTTTTTTGAAAATTACTATTCCAGATTCAATTAAATTTACATAGAAACATGCAATTGTTGATAAAATTTTCAATTAGTGTTTCATTCCACCCCACAATATTACAACAAAAAAACCGCCTCTTTTACAGGCGGTTAGGTGTTTTGAGTGTACAGGGTGTTTACAAGGGTGAACCCTTGTTTTTTGTATGTGAACGGGGTAAAAACGATTAGGCCGAGCGTGCGGTAAGCAGTATATTCTTTACTTTTTCGAGGTATAAATCGCCAATTTGTAGGGTTACTATCGTCTCTTTTAGCTTCAGTTTTTCGTCAACCTTTGATTTGGAGGATTCGTCGAACTCTATTAAACCGGTTTTTGCGTTAAGTGTCAAGGTTTTTTGGGTGGTGTTGATGCTATCCACAAATTTTGTGTTCACTATAAAACTCTTGTGTACCCGCAAAAAAATATCGGGCAGCAATAACTCTATCTCCTTTAAAGTTTTGGTGATTGTGTTTTTCTTGTCGTGCGTGCGGTGTATGTTGATGTAATTGTCGTCGGCTTCAATATACATAATATCAGCATATTGCAAAAGATAATGCCCGCTTTTGTCTTTTATGGTAATATGTTTTTGCTGCTCCGAAAAGCGTTTTTCAAATTTGGCCATTGCCATTACAAGCTCGTCCGGATCAATGGGCTTGTCTAAAAAATAAAGCACATCGCTGTTCACCGCTTTTTTGGCATATTTATCAAAATCGGTTGTCATTATAATATAAGGTATATGGCTAAAAAACGGCCTTATCTCTTTTATTACATCAAAACCAGATTCGGTGCCCAATTCAACATCCAAAAAAATAATATTTGGTTTTTGAGTCAGCGCAAGCGAAATGCCGCTTCGAAGTGTTGATGCCGTTCCTTTGCAAACAAAATTGCGGTAAACTGCCAATGCACCAAGCAGGTTTTGTTGGCTCCCTATGCGGTCCTCTATAATTATATAAGTGTAGTTCATTCTTTTTGAGGGTTTGGGAGTTGGGGCTTAGGGGTTGGGGCTTCTGGTTACAACGTTAAGTGGGGTAGTCAAACCGTAATCGGCTTATTTCCAGATTTCCTCAAAATCGAGTTCTATTTCACAGTCTTTATCTATTAAAAATTTATTCCTTTCCACTTGCTTGTAATAATTGTCAATCAACTCGTACACTTCAACGGTTTGCTTGGTATAATCGGCCATGATATAGTATTTTACGCCTTGTTCACGGTAGAGGTCGAATTTAATGATTCTGTCTTGTTTAATATTATTTGGCGACAAAACCTCAACAATCAGTACGGGTGGAAACGTCAAACAATCGGTACCAGCTTGCCCGCAGATAATCATCATATCGGGCCTTACAACCGTTTCTTCGCTGATTTTCCAATCCAATTCGGTGAACAAGATGCAGTTGCAGTTCCTGTTAAATCGTAAGGAGTTTTTACCTTGTGTTATGAAATTTACGACTGCCATACTATGCTTTGGGGCAGGTGAAGGAGTTAACTGCAGCGGAAACCCGTCAATCAATTCCCAGTTTTCTTTCCAGTTTTTATAATCGTTGTATGTGTAGCGTGGAAAATCAAATCGTGAGTACATGGTGTTGGATTTTTAAATTTAAGTTTACTTCTTCAATTCTTTTTTTGTAACGATGTTTGCTATTACTCCAAATGCTCAAAAAGTACTTTTGCGACTTTTCAATAGGAGCGATTACGCTATTGTTTCACCGTTTTGAAAAATAAATTCTGGTGAAATATCATAATCCCAATGTTTGTTATTTAAGGTTATTAAGTTTTTCCAATAGATTTCGCCCAATTCGCCAATGCTTCCCGATGCAAAAAATTCCTTGTCTTTTAGTGATTCTATCCCTTCAAACCGCTTATGAGCCTCAATCAAAGGAAGTATTTCTAAACGCTTTTTAATGCCATTGTTCAAATCGCATACTATATAATAAGGTGCGATTTCTGATATTTTTACTACTTTTAGCATGTTGGAAATTGCCTCCAAAAAAAATTTAGCTTTTACAAAATTACGAATATTTGTAGTCTGTTGGTATGCTAACTTCAACCTTTGTGCCTTGTTCCTTATCCAAAATCAGGAAAGTGGCCTTTTCCTTGTTCGATTGGTTTAAGGTGGCGAAAAGCTTTTGGTAAGTGCTTGTGCCAATGCCGCTATCGAGCGAAATAAGGTTTTTGCGTCCCATGCCCGTATCGTCAACCTCAATATGTATCATCCCATTCACCTCGCTTATGTTTACCGAAATATTTCCGCCATTGGCTTGGCCTTTTATACCGTGTTTTACCGAGTTTTCGACCAGGTTTTTCAATATCAGCCTTGGTATCTGTATTTCGGCATTTTCGACCGAATTATTGATGGAATAGTTTAGCGGGACTGAAAGCATATTTTTCTCCAACGAGAGGAAATCGTTGATTTGTTGAACCTGGTTTTCAATGCTTTCGGTTATTGATTTTGAGTTTAGCGAGGCTTTGGTGAGGTTAAAAAGCTTTATCATCTGTCTGTACGACTCAGGGGCTTTGGTTTGTATTTCGGGCGAAATACTGGCCAAAAGGTTCTTTATTTCGTGCGGATCGAGTTGCTGGTTAAGGTTTTGCAACTCCATGGTATTGATGTTTTGCTGCAAACCAAGCAAGGTGTTCTGGGTTTGAAGTGCTTTTTGTTTTTGTTTGTTTTTGTACCAAACGAAACCTCCTGACGAAACCAAGAGTATAAACACAATGCCCGAAAACGCTATATTGCGCTTGGCTTTTTCGTTTGCCAATTGCAGTTGTTGGGTCTTGATCTGAGCCAAATTATCTGCGGTTTTGTATTTCGTGTCCAGCTCTAAAAGCGATTTAACTTTTTCTTTTTCATAATCTGCTTTGCTAAACTCTATCATACCATCAAAAAATGTCACATATTCTGATAATCCTTTCTTTTGAAAATAGTTCCTGATTATGTCGGAATAAGCAGGCCCCAAATTTCTTGTTTCCTCATTCTCTTTCATTATTTTTATTGCTTCTAAAAAATAGCCGTCTGCTTTGGAGAAGTTTTTTTTTGCATTATTAATCTGTCCCATTAAAAAATAGTCTTCCCCAGCTTTTAAAATATTATAATCCAAATCAATTATTATTGACTTAGATAAATAAGATTCAGCTAAATCATACTTGCCTGTGTTATAGTATAATTGTGCTTTGGTAAAGTAAACATCAGTTTTTTGATGCTCCGTTTTTGCAACACCCATAGCTTTTGCAAGATATATTTCGGCGTTTTCCGGATCCTTTAAAAGCACAAAATTTTCACTGAGATTATGGTATGTATTGAATATTAAAACCTCATTTTTTATAGCTGCGAATATCTTTTCGGCTTTTTGCAAATATTTGATGGCATTTTTATAATCCTTTATCCCAGTATAAGCAGAACCTAAATTAGAAAACAAAGACGCTTGCTCATACTGATTATCCCCGGTAAAATATTTTTCTGCCAGTTGAAAAGTGCTAATCCCTTCTTCAAGCTTATCGTTTGTTATTTGTACTGATCCATAGTTAATATACGATTTCAGTATTAATTTGGAGTCATTAGTTTTCAAGCTAAAGTCTAACGATTTCTTTGAATATTGCTCGCTCTTGATAAAATCTCCTTTTTGGTATTGTATTTTACATAAAGTATTAAAAGCTGACGAAAGTGTTTTGAAATCGTTATGTTTTTGGGCTATTCCAATAGCTATGTTATTTTCAAGTACCGAAGAATCAGTTTTTTGATCAAAAAATAGTTTAGCACCAATTAAAACATGGTATTTCCCTTTTTGCACATCATCTTTGATATACTTTAGGGAAAGCTTATTGTAATAATCCAACGAATCGGGATTTGATTTTGCAAACTCCCAGGCAAGCAAATTGGCAACTGCAAACTTGTCAGTATCAGGTTTTTTAAATTCTGCTTTTAAGCTATCAATTGTATTGGGCTGCTGCGAAAAAGCTGTAATGGCTAATAATGCCAAAAACAGTGTAATATAGGTTTTCATAAACGGGATTTGTTTGTTGTTAATTGGTGAGATTTTTCATCAGTATTTGTGATATGAAATGGAATAGGGTAGGGCAAGTTTAAGATTGGAAAAAAGATTTGACAATCCACCTAAAAGCTATTCAGATAGAAAATCATAAAAAACCGGTTCAGAATTCGCCTACCCATTACTAATCGCCCTATTCAAAAAACGCATAAACGGCTGCAGCTCGTTTACCAATTCAAGGGCATGGCTTTTATATGCGGCAGAAACCACCATTTTATCAGGAATCTGTTGCGAAACGATGTATGAACGGTATTTCAACAAATCGGCATCTGCGAAGTCGGCCGGGAAATCTTTTGGGGCTTTTTTCATTTTATCGAAATCGCCTAATTGCCCAAATTTTTCCTTAAACGATGGTTTTTCCAATATAGATTTCAATTCGGGACTATGATAATACACTTCGTTCCGCAACAATTTCAAGGTGTCGGGCTGGGGTTGATAGACACCACCGGCAAGCATGCTTTCACCATTGGGTTCGAAATGGAAATAATAACCTGGGTAACTGCTTTTGCGTCCGCCTTGCGCAATAAAACCTCCAAAATTGGTCTTGTATGGCGATTTGTCGGCTCCAAAACGTACATCCCTGAAAATACGGAACATACAATCTTTCATAGCCGGCGTTTTTAAGTCCGGATCAATGGCCGAAATAGCTGTAATCATCTCAGAAACAAATACCTCGACTTCTTTCTTCGATTCGTCGTACCACTTTTTATTGTCCTGGAACCATTCGCGGTTGTTGTTCAGTTTTAGTTGGGATAAAAACCCTAATACTTTTGTAGCATCCATTTGGTATAGTTTTAATGTTAACTTTTTACAAAAATAAGTCAATTTGAATTAGATAGGTTCAGTAAAATACTAATTTCAAAAATCCCGCTATTCGCAGGAATGAAAAGTTTATTGAATAATTGAACTTAGGAACGTGAAGCAAAAATATTTCTCGGTTTGGAAGCAATTATCCCAGTTTGGATGGCATAATCGAACATTTGGTTTATAGCTTTTTGTCCTTGCTCCCCAAGACTTACAGAAAACTCATTTACATAAAGATCAATATGCTGTTGCATAACAGAAGTGCTCATTTCCTGAGCGTTGCAGCGGACAAACTCGTTAAGTTCGCCTTTATGTAAGTTGGCATATTCCACGCTGCGGCGGATCGAACGGTTAACTTTTGCAATAACCTCCTTGCCA